>NZ_JBFAWG010000044.1:0-17274 GCF_040680215.1 Streptomyces sp. NPDC052107 | reverse complement strand
GCCACCCCGCCCGCGCAGCCCCCGCAGCCGCAGCCCGGTTACGGCTACCCGCAGGTCCCGCCGCCCGCGCAGCCGCCGCAGCCCGGTTACGGTTACCCCGGTGCGCCACAGCCACCGGCCGGCTACGGCCAGCCGCAGAACCCGTACGCGCAGCCCGCGCAGCCGGGTTACGGCTATCCGGGCCGGCCGCCGACCCCGATGCAGCCGCAGCCGGCGCAGGGCGGCGGGCGGAACAACACGGCGCTGTTCGTCGTCGTGGCGGCGGTGGTCGCGATCGCGCTGATCGTCGGCGGCGGCATCTGGTACGCCCACTCCTCCGGGGACGACGGCAAGAAGCACGACACCGCCTCCTCCAGCGGCGGAAAGAACGGCAACGGCGGGAGCACGGGGGGCGGCAAGGAGAAGGTGCCGGCCGACCCCGCGTCCACGGTGCTGTTCCAGGTTCCGCGGCCCACCACGGACGACGTGGTGAGCACCGTGGGTTCATGGCTGACCGACAAGGTGTACGCCAAGAGCGGCGTCGCCGAGATCGTCGGTTACGACCCGGTCAAGGGCACCAAGCTGTGGACGATCAAGCTGCCCGGCCCGGTCTGCGCGGCCAGCAGGCAGGTCACGTCCGACGGCCGGACCGCGATCACCTATCAGCCCAAGTGGGACACGAAGAACAGCTTCGCCGGATGCTCGCAGATCGCCGCGATCGATCTCGACGCGGGCAGAAAGCTGTGGACGAAGTCGGTCAAGTCCGGTGACTACCCGGTCAGTTACCAGAATGTGACGGTTGGTCAGCGGACCGTCGCGGTCGGCGACACCAGCGGCGGTGCCGCCTTCGACATCGACTCCGGCAAGGCGCTGTGGCTGCCGAAGCCGGGTGACGACTGCTACGACGCGGGATACGGCGGTGGCGCCAAGCTGGTCGCGGTGCGCAGCTGCGGAGACTTCGACAACGCGCGGCTGCTCATCCAGACCCTCGACCCGAAGATGGGGAAGGTGCTCTCCGAGTACAAGATGGACCCGGGCATCGACGAAGCCTCCGTCGTCTCCACCGACCCGCTGGTGGTGGCCGCCGCCGTGGGCGACAGCACGGAGGTCTCGGACTACTTCTCCATCGACAACAAGACGGGCAAGCTGCTCGCTCACATCTCCGCGCCGTCCAGCACATACGCCGGCAAGTGCGAGGGCATCACGCGCGTCGAGGACTGCCACGGGATCGTCGTCGGGAACGGCAAGCTCTACCTGCCGACCGCGGAGCACGACGGCTCCTCCGGCCTCAGCCGGACCAACTCGGTCGTCGCCTTCGACCTCGCCACCGGAAAGCCGACGGGTCAGCGCGCCGATGCCGGCGACGACACCACGCTCTGGCCGCTGCGCATGGACGGGAGCAATCTGCTCGCCTACAAGCCGCCGACGTACAACAAGGGCGGTCAGATCGTCAGTATCGACGGCGGCAGCTTCAAGGTAACCAAGCTGCTGGAGAACCCTGCCGTGAAGAACGTGCGGGAGGCGGAGAGCAACTTCCTGCCCGACAGCAACGAGTTCCTCTTCCGCGACGGCCGCCTGTACATGGCGCAGGTCTTCGCCCGCCGGAAGGGCACGTCGTCGATCGGCGAGGAGGACCTGCTGCTGGTGTTCGGCACGGGTGGCTGACGCCACGCCGTCGACGTAGCGGGTCTCGCCCGAATGGGTGACTTACCGAGAAGTGCCCCGGATTTCATCGATCCGGGGCACTTCTCATCAATAGGGGCAGCGCGACGTCGAACAAGCGTGTAGCTTCCGGGGGCATGAAGGGCGAGGAGCCGGGGGGCCCTCTGTCCTTGTGTGTCGGTGGGCGTCCATAGTGGGGCATCCATGGGGGGGACTGGGGGGTTGCTCTATGGGAGTGCGGCTCATGGTCGTCGACGACCATCGCCTGCTCGCGGAGGCGCTCGCGTCGGCGCTCAAGCTGCGCGGGCACCGGGTGCTCGCAGCGGCTGCGCCGGCCGCGGGTGCGGCGGACCTGGTGATCGCGCGGGCGCCGGAGGTGTGCCTGCTGGGTACGGCGGCGCCGGCCGAACCGGGTGTGTTCGACCCGGTGGTGAAGATCAAGCGGGAGCGGCCGCAGGTGGCGGTGCTGGTGCTCGGCCCGGTGCCCTCGCCGCGCGGCATCGCGGCGGCCTTCGCGGCCGGGGCGTCGGGGTACGTACGGCACGACGAGCGGATCGAGGGCGTCGAGCGGGCGATCATGAAGGCGCGGGCGGGGGAGGCGGCGGTGGCTCCGCAGTTGCTGCAGGGGGCCTTCGGGGAGCTGCTCAATCCGGCAGCTCAGCCCGATGACGAGGCGCAGCGGTTGCTGTCGATGCTGACGCAGCGCGAGGTGGAGGTCCTGGTCAGGGTGGCCGACGGGGAGGACACCCGCCTGATCGCGGCGGGGATGGGGATCGCGCCGAGTACCGCCCGTACCCATGTCCAGCGGGTCCTGATGAAACTGGGGGTCGGGTCCCGCCTGGAGGCGGCGGCACTGGCCGCGCGAACGGGGCTGCTGGACCGCGCGGGACCGTTGGGCACCAATCCCGAGTAGGAGCCCTGCGCTGGTGCAGCGGGGCGCGGGGCCGTATCGATGTGCGGCTCCGCCGCGTGGGCGCGACCGGCCACGCCGCACCCGCAGCCGGGGACGGCCCGCACCCCCGCGGCGCTGCCGCCCCCGGCCGACAGTTACTCCGCGGGGCAGTGCGCGACCAGCCCCCACGCACCCGCAGACGGAATCGGCGCTCTACTCCCCCTGCCTCTCCTCCGGCAACCCCTCCGGAGGAAGCGGTGGCGGAGTGGGTCGTAGCTTCAGCCAGGCCAGGAAGAAGATGCCCAGCAGGAGCATGCCGATCCCGGTCCAGAGGTTGATGTTGACGCCCTGGGCCTTGTCGATGGCGGCCTCGGAGTCGGTGATGCCGGTGATCGTGACGATGACGCCGTACAGCACGAACAGGCCGCCGATGATGCGGCGCAGGTCGAAGATGCGGGCGGCCGTCGCGGACTTGCCCTCCAGCTCGGTGACTTCCCGCGCCACCTCGTCCTCGGTGTAGTGGTGGCGACGGTCAGGGTGCTCGGGGTGTTCAGACATGGTTTCCTCGATCCTCCCGCGTCAGAACGAGAACGGGACGTAGCAGACGGCGGCCAGCACGACGGCGCCCCAGCCCAGCAGGGCCGGCTTGCGGTACCAGGCCTCGTCACCGGGCGCGGGCGGTTCGGACATGCCGGGGGACCGGGTGCCGTAGACCAGACCCTGCAGTTCCTTGGCCGGCTTCGGGCTCGTGAACAGGGACACCGCGACCATCACGACCGCGCCGGCGACGAAGCCCGCGATCGCGGAGACGAAGTTGGCGCCCTGGTCGGAGGGGATGGAGATGATCCCCTTCTTGTAGAGGACGAAGTAGTTGATCATCGCGGTCACGGTGCCCGCGAGCAGGCCCCAGAAGCCGGACTTGGCGGACGCGCGCTTCCAGAACATGCCGACGATGAACACGACGAACATCGGCACGTTGAAGAAGGAGAACAGCGTCTGCAGGTAGCTCATGATGTTCGAGAACGAGGACGCCAGGAACGCCGTGCCGACGGAGGCGAGGACGCCGATCACGGTGATCAGGCGGCCGAACCTGACGTAGTACCCGTCCTCACGGCCGCGCACCACGTACTTCGCCCAGATGTCGTTGGTGAACACGGTGTTGAAGGACGACACGTTGGCCGCCATGCCCGCCATGAACGCGGCGAGCAGACCGGTGACGGCGATGCCGAGCACACCGTTGGGCAGCAGTTCCTGCATCAGGAAGGGGATGGCGTCGTTGTACTGGTAGCCGGAGCCCGCGGTGCCGAACTTCGGGATGAGCGCAGCGGCGACCAGGCCCGGGATCATCACCAGGAAGACGATGAAGATCTTCGGGTAGGCGGCGATCAGCGGGGTCCGCTGCCCGGCGGAGAGGTTCTTCGCGGACAGGGCGCGCTGCACCTCGGCGAAGTTGGTCGTCCAGTAGCCGAAGGACAGCACGAAGCCGAGGCCGAGGACGATGGTCAGCCAGTTCGCGCCGAGCGGGTTGACGTGCCCGATGCCGGTACCGCCCCAGGCGGTGGTGAAGTTCGCGCCGTGCGTCGCGGTGAGCTTGTCGGTCAGCCCGCCCCAGCCGCCGACCTTCTTCAGGCCGAGGACGGTGATCGGGATCAGAGCCGCCAGGATCACGAAGAACTGGAGCACCTCGTTGTAGATCGCCGAGGACAGTCCGCCCAGCGTGATGTAGGCCAGCACGAACGCGCCGGCGACCACGATCGCGACCCACTGCGGCCAGCCCAGCAGCGCCTCGACGACGATCGCGAGGGCGTAGAGGTTGACGCCCGCGATCAGGATGGCGGCGAACGCGAACAGGATCGAACTGAGCAGGTGGGCGCCCCGGTCGAAGCGCAGCAGCAGGAACTCGGGGACCGAGCGGACCTTGCTGCCGTAGTAGAACGGCATCATCACCAGGCCCAGGAAGACCATGGCCGGGATCGCGCCGATCCAGTACCAGTGCACGGTGTACGCGCCGTACTGGGCGCTGTTCGCGGCCATGCCCAGGATCTCGGTGGCCGCCAGGTTCGCCGAGATGAAGGCGAGGCCGGTGATCCAGGCGGGCAGCGAGCGTCCGGAGAGGAAGAAGTCGAGGCTGGTCTTCACGGAGCGGCGGGCAGCGAAGCCGATGCCGAGCACGACGACGAAGTAGATCGCCAGGATCGTGTAGTCCAGCCAGTTGGTGGGGAGCCGTAGCGCCGCCGCCATATACAGGGGACTGTCTGTGGGGGTTTGCATAAGAACTCGCTTCGTTGCGCGAACTGATCCAGAGCGGAACCTACGCCTCCGCGTTCAGAAATTGAACACTTCTGTTGACGTTCTTTGTTTGATTGTGATGATCCTGGGCGTTGTCGAGTTGTGGTCTGTTATGTTTGATTGTGTTGAGTGATTGGGTGCGGGACGTAGAGGAGTCCGGCGTTGAAGAAGACCTCGACACGGCTGGCCGACGGTCGTGAGCTCATCTACTACGACCTGCGGGACGACGCCGTGCGCGACGCCGTCGACCGCCGCCCGCTGGAGCGGACCCATACGACGTCCGAGATCCGCCGCGACGTGCTGCTCGGCGACTCGGTCGCCGTCGCCTCCCACCGGCAGGGCCGCACGTACCATCCGCCGGCCGACGAGTGCCCGCTGTGCCCCACGCAGGGCGACCGGCTGAGCGAGATCCCGGACTCGTCGTACGACGTCGTCGTCTTCGAGAACCGGTTCCCCTCCCTCGCCGGCGACTCCGGCCGCTGCGAGGTCGTCTGCTTCACCTCCGACCACGACGCCTCCTTCGCCGACCTGACCGTCGAGCAGGCGCGCCTGGTGCTGGACGCGTGGACGGACCGCACGTCGGAGCTGTCGCATCTGCCCTCGGTCGAGCAGGTCTTCTGTTTCGAGAACCGCGGTGCCGAGATCGGAGTGACCCTGGGTCACCCGCACGGACAGATCTACGCATACCCCTTCACCACCCCGCGCACCGCGCTGATGCTCCGCTCGCTCGCCGCGCACAAGGAGGCGACCGGTGGCGGGAACCTCTTCGACGCCGTCCTGGAACGGGAACTCGCCGGTGAGCGGGTCGTCCTTGAGGGTGACCACTGGGTGGCGTTCGTGCCGTACGCGGCGCACTGGCCGTACGAGGTACACCTGTACCCCAAGCGCCGCGTGCCCGATCTGCTCGCCCTGGACGAGGCGACACGCACAGAATTCCCCCAGGTCTATCTGGAACTCTTGAGGCGCTTCGACCGTATCTTCGGCGAGGGGGAACCTCCGACGCCCTACATCGCGGCCTGGCACCAGGCCCCGTTCGGCGCGCTGGAGGAGTTCGAGGGGGTCACGCGGGACGACTTCGCGCTCCACCTCGAGCTTTTCACCATCCGCCGCACTTCCGGCAAGCTGAAGTTTCTCGCGGGTTCCGAGTCCGGCATGAGCGTGTTCATCAACGACGTGCCGCCGGAGCGCGCGGCCGAGCGACTGCGAGAGGTAGCGAGTTCATGAAGTACCTGGTGACGGGTGGCGCGGGTTACGTCGGCAGTGTCGTGGCCCAGCATCTGCTGGAGGCCGGCCACGAGGTCACCGTCCTCGACAATCTCTCCACCGGTTTCCGCGAGGGCGTGCCCGCCGGTGCGGCGTTCATCGAGGGCGACATTCGCGACGCCGCCAAGTGGCTCGACCCCTCCTACGACGGTGTGCTGCACTTCGCCGCGTCCTCGCAGGTCGGCGAGTCGGTGGTGAAGCCGGAGAAGTACTGGGACAACAACGTCGCCGGCTCGATGGCGCTGCTCGGCGCGATGCGCGAGGCGGGTGTCCGCAAGCTCGTCTTCTCCTCCACGGCGGCGACCTACGGCGAACCGGAGCAGGTCCCGATCGTGGAGACCGCTCCGACGAAGCCGACCAACCCCTACGGCGCCTCCAAGCTGGCCGTCGACCACATGATCACCAGCGAGGCCAACGCCCACGGACTGGCGGCGGTCTCCCTGCGCTACTTCAACGTGGCCGGCGCCTATGGCGCGCACGGCGAGCGCCACGACCCCGAGTCGCACCTCATCCCGCTGGTCCTCCAGGTCGCCCAGGGCCGCCGCGACGCGATCTCCGTCTACGGCGACGACTACCCGACCCCGGACGGCACCTGCGTGCGCGACTACATCCACGTCGCGGACCTGGCGGCGGCCCACCTGCTGGCCCTGGCAGCCGCCACCCCGGGCGAGCACCTGATCTGCAACCTCGGCAACGGCGAGGGCTTCTCCGTCCGCGAGGTCATCGAGACGGTCCGGCAGGTCACCGGCCACCCGATCCCGGAGATCGTGGCGCCGCGCCGCGGCGGCGACCCGGCCGTCCTGGTCGCCTCGGCGGACACGGCCCGCGAGAAGCTGGGCTGGAACCCGACCCGCGCGGATCTCGCGGGCATCGTCGCGGACGCGTGGGAGTTCGCACAGCACATCGCAAGGGAGCAGTAGTGGGGCCAGTAGTGGGGGCACAGCAGGTCGCGGAGCGCTTCGCCGAGTTGTACGGCGCGCAGCCGGAGGGAGTGTGGGCGGCACCCGGCCGCGTCAACCTCATCGGCGAGCACACCGACTACAACGACGGCTTCGTGATGCCGTTCGCGCTGCCGCACCGGGCGATCGCGGCGGTCTCCCGCCGCACCGACGGCGTCCTGCGCCTGCACTCGGCGGACGTCGAGGGCGGCGTCGAGGAGCTGCGGCTGGACACCCTGGCCCCGCAGGGCGACGACGAGTGGACGGCGTACCCGGCGGGCGTGGTCTGGGCGCTGCGCGAGGCGGGCCACGGCGTGACCGGCGCGGACGTCCACCTGTCCTCGACGGTCCCGACCGGCGCCGGCCTGTCCTCCTCGGCGGCCCTCGAGGTGGTGATCGTGCTCGCGCTCAACGATCTCTACGAACTGGGCCTGCCGGGCTGGAAGCTGGCCCGGCTGTGCCAGCGCGCCGAGAACGTCTACGTCGGCGCGCCCACCGGCATCATGGACCAGACCGCGTCGGCCTGCTGCGAGCAGGGCCACGCGCTCTTCCTGGACACCCGCGACCTGTCCCAGCAGCAGATCCCCTTCGACCTCGCGGCCGAGGGCCTGCGCCTGCTGGTCGTGGACACCCAGGTCAAGCACGCCCACAGCGGTGGCGAGTACGGCAAGCGGCGGGCCGGCTGCGAGAAGGGCGCGGCCCTGCTCGGCGTCGACGCCCTGCGGGACGTCCCCTACGCCGAACTGGACGCGTCTCTCGCCCGCCTGGGCGACGAGGAGGAGGTCGTCCGTCTGGTCCGCCATGTGGTGACGGAGGATCACCGGGTCGAGCGGGTCGTCGACCTGCTCCGTGCCGGCGAGACCCGCGCGATCGGCCCGGTCCTCACCGAGGGCCACGCCTCCCTGCGCGACGACTTCCGCATCTCCTGCCCGGAGCTGGACCTGGTCGTCGACACGGCCCTGGCGGGCGGCGCGCTCGGCGCCCGGATGACCGGCGGCGGCTTCGGCGGCTCGGCGATCGTCCTGGCGGAGGAGGCCGAGGTGGACACCCTCACCAAGGCGATCGAAGAGGCCTTCGCGGCAGCGGGCTTCACGGCTCCACGGGTGTTCGAGGCGGTGCCGTCGGCGGGCGCCGGCCGACTGGTCTGACACCCGCCTCGGCCACGACGGGCGCAGGCCCCGCACACGCCCGGCGTGTGCGGGGCCGGTGTCGTTCCTAGTAGTTGGGGTTGCCGTCCCAGCTGGACTCGTCGCAGCCCAGGATCGTGCTGCCTTCGGCGACGCAGACCTGGATGCGGAGCGCCACGATGCCGCGGTTGTCCTGCAGGGAGGTCGGCCACGTCTGCTCGGTGTCGGCGCCGGTGTAGACGTAGTGCCAGGCGTAGCTGTGCACCGTCTTGTTCGGGTCGACGGACTGCACGCGCAGCTGGGCGTGGTGTCCGTCCGCGCGCGTGTCGGCCAGCGTCAGGTAGATCTGGGGGGCGATGTAGTGGCCGTCGTAGGTGAAGGTCGCGGAGCCGATCGCCCCGGTGAGGCTTGCGCCGACATCACCGGCGGCCGCGGGGCCCGCGGCGAAGGCGACGGCGCCGAGGGCGACGGCACCCACGGTGAGAATGCGGCTGAGCTTTTTCTTCAAGATTCACTCCGTCTTCAAGATCGGTAAACGCGCCGCAAGAATCGTAAGAGAGGCATGTCCATGACCATCGCCGAGGGAATGATCTTGTGATGGACATAACATCACGGTCGGCCCGGAGCAGATCACGTCGGGCTTTGTCGACTTCTGCCCCAATGTGAAACATGCGGCACATCAAAACCGCACTGGACGGCCAGTTCTGCAAATGCCCTTCCGCTGCGTGCTCCCATCCGTACTCTGTGGAACAGCACCGGTGGGGGCCGGTGCTGTTCAGGGGGTGAGACAGGCGGGTACGGCACCCGCGGTGGGGGTAGCAGTTTCCGCGACGGCGGCGGTCGCGCGGCGCGCGTCCTTTCCGTGGGTGTCCGTACCCGGGCGGGTCGTCGTTCTCCGGGCCCTTTCCGGACCTTGGTTGTCCCCTGCTCCGCACGGAGCCTGGGGAAGGGGGTTTCGTGGTTCGTATTCGAGTCCTGGTCGTCGACGACCACCGCATCTTCGCCGAGTCGCTCGCGGCCGCCCTGGCCGCCGAGCCGGACGTCGAGGTCTCCGCAGCCGGCAGCGGTCCCGCAGCGCTGCGCTGCCTGGAGCGGGCGGCCGGTGAGGGCCGCCGCTTCGACGTGCTGCTGGTCGATGCCGACCTGGGCGGTCAAGTGCCCAGCACCCGCCCGGCCGTTCCCGTGCCGGTGCAGGAGGGCAACGAGGAGGGGCTGGTCGACGGGATCTCGCTCGTCGCCGGGGTCCGGGCCGCCCAGCCCGCCGTGCGGATCGTGGTGCTCGCCGAGAAGGACGATTCCCGGCGGGCGGCGCTCGCGCTGCAGGCCGGTGCCTCAGGGTGGGTCGCCAAGGACTGCTCGCTGTCCCGGCTGCTGACGGTGATCCGGGGTGTGCTGCGCGACGAGACCCATCTGCCGCCCGCCCTGCTCACCGGCGTGCTCAGGGAGCTGACGGCCGCCCGCCGGCACCGTACCGAGAGCGAGCGGCTGGTGGAGTCCCTCACCCCGCGCGAGCGTGAGGTGCTGCGCTGCATGGTCGCGGGCCTCGGCCGCAAGGCCGTCGCGGAGCGGCTGTTCCTCTCCCCGCACACCGTGCGCACCCACATGCAGAACGTCCTCGGCAAGCTGGGCGTCCACTCGACCCTGGCCGCCGTCGCACTCGCCCGCCGTGCGGGGGTCGGACCGGCCGAACTAACCGGGGATGTTGTCGAACGGGGCGGTCAACTGGCGTAGCAGACCGGCCAGTTCCGCGCGCTGGGCGCGGGAAAGCTCAGCCAGGATCGCCCGCTCCTGCTCCAGCAGGCCGGCCAGCGCCTGGTCGGCGCGGTCCCGGCCGGTGTCGGTCAGCCGGACCAGCACACCCCGCCGGTCGCTCGGGTCGGGCAGCCGCTCCACCAGGCCCTTCTTGGCCAGCCGGTCGATCCGGTTGGTCATCGTGCCCGAGGTGACCAGGGTCTGGGTCAGCAGCTGACCGGGGGAGAGCTGGTACGGCGTGCCCGCGCGCCGGAGCGCGGTCAGCACGTCGAACTCCCACGGCTCCAGCTGATGCTCGGCGAAGGCGAGCCGGCGCGCACGGTCCAGATGCCGGGCGAGTCGGCTCACCCGGCTGAGCACTTCCAGCGGGTCCACGTCGAGGTCCGGACGTTCCCGGCGCCACGCTGCGACCAGCCGATCGACCTCGTCCTCCATGGAGATCAGTGTAGTGGTTGTGTCGACGTGAAGTCTCTTGATATCAACTATCTTGACATCGAGAGAAATCGGGGAGGACAGTGGTGGCCATGACGACACCCTTCTGGGACCCCGGGCAGTATCTGCGGCACGCCGGTCACCGGGCCCGTCCCTTCGCCGACCTCCTCGCCCGCATCCCCGCCCTGCCCACGGAACCGCCCGCGGGGCAACCCCGCATCGCCGACCTCGGCTGCGGCCCGGGCAACGTCACCGCCCTGCTCACCGAACGCTGGCCCGCGGCCCACGTCACCGGCTACGACAACTCCCCGGAGATGCTCGATGCGGCCCACACCGAGTACGAGGGCCCCACGGCCGGCGGCGGACGGCTGGACTTCGCCCACGCCGACGTGCGCACCTGGGCGCCCGGGGAGCCGTACGACCTGATCGTCTCCAGCGCGACCCTCCAGTGGGTGCCGGACCACGCCGACCGCTTCGCCGACTGGATCGCCGGCCTCAGGCCCGGTGGCGCCTTCGCCTTCCAGGTGCCCGACAACATCGACGCCCCGCTGCACGCCCTGATGCGCGGACTCGCCGGCGCCCCCCGCTGGAAGTCCCGCCTCGCCGGCGTCCTGCGCCGCACCGATTCCGTGCACACCCCCGGCGCCTATCTGGACCGCCTCGCTCGCCTCGGCTGCGCGACCGACGTGTGGCAGACCACGTACTTCCACGTCCTGCAGGGCGAGGATCCCGTCCTGGACTGGGTGAAGGGCACCGGCCT
The DNA here is from genome assembly GCF_040680215.1 of Streptomyces sp. NPDC052107. Lineage (NCBI taxonomy): Bacteria > Bacillati > Actinomycetota > Actinomycetes > Kitasatosporales > Streptomycetaceae > Streptomyces > Streptomyces sp. NPDC052107. The sequence goes on along the minus strand of NZ_JBFAWG010000044.1, from coordinate 6,180 downwards.
GCGGCCCGCGCTGACCGCGCTCGCCGACGACCCCGAGGCGCGCGACGCGTTCCTGGCCGAGTACCGGGACCTGCTGCGGCAGGCCTACCCCAGCGCGCCGTACGGCACGGTCCTGCCCTTCCGCCGGCTGTTCGCCGTCGCCGTGAAGGAGGGCTGAGCATGCTCGCCGCGGTCGATCATGTGCAGCTGGCGGCCCCGCCCGGGGCGGAGGACGCGCTGCGGGCGTACTACGTCGACGTCCTCGGGATGACGGAGATCCCCAAGCCACCCGTGCTCGCGGCGCGCGGCGGCTGCTGGTTCCAGGCCGGGGCCGTGCAGCTCCACCTGGGCATCGAGGCCGACTTCCGCCCGGCGAAGAAGGCCCACCCGGGGCTGCGGGTGACGGAGATCGAGGCGTACGCGGCCCGGCTCACCGCCAGGGGCGCGCAGGTGAACTGGGACGACAACCTCCCCGGCCATCTGCGCTTCTACTCGGAGGACCCCGTCGGCAACCGCCTGGAGTTCCTCCAGCCCCGGTAACCGGTCAGGGTGCCCTTGGCGAGCGGGATCGCGAGCGCGAGCGGGATCAGCGGGGAGAGGGCCCGGCCCGCCTTGTTCCAGCCGCCCTGGTCCACCGGGACCCAGGTCCCCCAGGGCTCCTGGGCCACCTTCACCGGCATGAGGATCGGGTACGACGTGAAACCGGTGGCCGTGATCCGGCGCGTCCCGCCGCCGGAGGCCGCCAGCCCCGTGCAGTCCCAGTCGACGCCGGTGTGACCGCCGCGCGAGGTGGTGGCGGGCCCGGTCGTCCAGCAGTGCGTGGTCCGCATGGCCAGCGGACGCCCCATCAACCCCAGGTGCCCGACGGCCGAGCCGGCCAGATAGACGGTCACGCCGAACAGCCCCGCGGTGAGCACACCGGCGACAACCGTCCCGGACTTCTGCTTCCGCCCCATGGGAACCGCACGTATCTTGGCCACCGCCCGATCGTACGAACACACCGCCCGGCGCCGACCGGTGGGGGCGACGTCCTGTGCCGGGCGCCTGTCGGTGGGGGCTACGCCCGATACCGGGCGCCTGTGGTGGGGGCTGTGCCAGTCGTCCGTTGCCTGTCGGTGGGGGTGAACGGCTCGTGCCGGGTGTCGGTTCGTGGGGGGCGACGTCCTGTGCCGGGCGGCTGTGGTGGGGGCTGTGCCCGCCGTCCGTTGCCTGTCGGCGGGGGGGAACGGCTCGTGCCGGGCGTCGGTTGTGGGGTCAACGCCCCGCGCCCGGCATCCGTCAGTGGGACCCGCTCGGCGCCCGTCGGTGCAGAGCAACGTCCCGTCGCCCGTCGCCCGGGACCCGTCGGCGGGGTCATGCCTCACGTCCGGCACCCGTCAGCGGTGCCACGCCCGCACCCGGCGCCCCCTCAGCAGGGCCACGCCCGGCGCCAGGGCTACGCCTTCCGGTGCCCGATCAACCGCGGTTTCTGCTCCAGCCCGTCCAGGCCGTGCCACGCCAGGTTCACCAGATGGGCCGCCACCTCCGCCTTCTTCGGGCGGCGCACGTCCAGCCACCACTGGCCGGTCAGGGCGACCATGCCGACCAGCGCCTGCGCGTACAGCGGTGCCAGCTTCGGGTCGAAGCCGCGGGACTTGAACTCGCGGCCCAGGATGTCCTCCACCTGGGTGGCGATGTCGGAGATGAGGGAGGCGAAGGAGCCCGTCGACTGGGGGATCGGGGAGTCGCGGACCAGGATGCGGAAGCCGTCCGTGTACTCCTCGATGTAGTCCAGCAGCGCGAAGGCGGCCTGCTCGCACAGTTCACGCGGATGGCCGGCTGTCAGGGAGCTGGTCACCATGTCCAGCAGGCGGCGCATCTCGCGGTCCACCACCACCGCGTACAGGCCCTCCTTGCCGCCGAAGTGCTCGTACACCACCGGCTTGGACACCCCGGCCTTCGCCGCGATCTCCTCCACCGAGGTGCCCTCGAAACCCTTCGCCGCGAAGAGGGTACGACCGATCTCCAGCAGCTGCTGGCGGCGCTCCGCACCGGTCATACGGGTCCGGCGGGTCCGCCGCGGTTTGTCGTTGCTGGAGGTGCTGCTGGAGTCGGTCGCCACGGCGTCAATCATGCCGCCTTCGCGGTTTCCCTCCGGCGCCGGGAGCCGTCCTGGTCGGTGTTCCGGCGCGAATCGATACGTGAGCGTGACGGCCAGCGCACGTCGTACGCCCAGCCGAGCAGCTCGAAGATGCGGATGAACCGCGCCGAGGAGTCGATCTGGCCGCGCATCACACCGTGCCGCGCCGAGGTCGGGTCGGCGTGGTGCAGGTTGTGCCAGGACTCGCCGCATGACAGGACCGCCAGCCACCACACGTTGCCCGAACGGTCCCGCGACTTGAACGGCCGCTTGCCCACCGCGTGACAGATCGAGTTGATCGACCACGTCACATGGTGCAGCAACGCCACCCGTACGAGGGAACCCCAGAAGAACGCGGTGAACGCGCCCCACCAGGACATCGTCACCAGACCGCCGATCAGCGGCGGCAGGACCAGGGAGACGCCCGTCCAGTACACGAACTGGCGGGAGATCGCCCGGATCGCCGGGTCCTTGATCAGATCCGGCGCGTACTTGTCCTGCGGGGTCTGCTCCTCGTCGAACATCCAGCCGATGTGAGCCCACCACAGGCCCTTGATCAGCGCCGGAACCGTCTCGCCGAACCGCCACGGAGAGTGCGGGTCGCCCTCCGCGTCGGAGAACTTGTGGTGCTTGCGGTGATCGGCCACCCAGCGCACCAGGGGGCCCTCGACCGCCAGCGACCCCATGATCGCCAGCGCGATCCTCAGCGGCCGCTTGGCCTTGAACGAACCGTGGGTGAAATACCGGTGGAAACCGATCGTGATGCCGTGGCATCCCAGGAAGTAGAAGAACACCAGCAGGCCCAGATCGAGCCAGCTCACCCCCCACCCCCAGGCCAGCGGCACGGCCGCCACGAGCGCCAGGAACGGCACGGTGATGAACAAAAGCAGCGTGATCTGCTCGATCGAACGCTTCTGCTCGCCACCCAGCGTGGCGGACGGGATCGGACTGTCGTCGGCCTGACGGGCTTCTTCGATCACATCGGAACTTGAGGTCATGCGCGTCCCCTGTGGGGTCGAGGGTCGAGGCAGATGCCGCACCGCCGGGACCGGACGGGAGGCGACGGTACTTCCCTACGGTTCCGTAACCTACGGCGTCGTAAGTATGGCAGCGTGTCGAGCGGCGGCAAGAGCCCCGGAGCCTGCGCGTCCCCATCGACACCTATCCTTGAACTCGGTCGGACAGCGCGGTCCGCTGAAGTTTCCTTCCCGGACGCTCCGGCCCGTATGCGGCGCACGCCGCGCGGCAGCCGGCCGGGTTCCCTCCCAGACGAGCTTCCACACTGCAAGGAGCCGCACCTGTGAGCAGTGCCGACGACCAGACCACCACGGCCAGCAGCGAGCTGCGCGCCGACATCCGCCGGCTGGGTGATCTCCTGGGCGAGACCCTCGTACGGCAGGAAGGACCCGAGCTCCTCGACCTGGTCGAGAAGGTCCGCCGTCTCACCCGTGAGGACGGCGAGGCCGCCGCCGAGCTGCTGCGCGGCACCGAACTGGAGACCGCGGCCAAGCTGGTGCGCGCCTTCTCCACCTACTTCCACCTCGCCAACGTCACCGAACAGGTGCACCGCGGCCGCGAACTGCGCGCCCGGCGCGCCGCCGAGGGCGGCCTCCTCACCCGCACCGCCGACCGCCTCAAGGACGCCGACCCCGCGCACCTGAAGCAGACCGTCCAGAACCTGAACGTTCGCCCGGTGTTCACGGCACACCCCACCGAGGCCGCGCGCCGCTCGGTGCTGAACAAGCTCCGGCGCATCGCCGCGCTCCTGGAGACCCCCGTCCAGGGCTCCGACCGCCGCCGCCACGACGTCCGCCTCGCCGAGAACATCGACCTCGTGTGGCAGACCGACGAACTGCGCGTCGTACGCCCCGAGCCCGCCGACGAGGCCCGCAACGCCATCTACTACCTCGACGAGCTGCACGCCGAGGCCGTCGGCGACGTCCTGGAGGACCTGACGGCGGAACTGGAGCGCGTCGGAGTCAAGCTCCCCGACGACACCCGCCCGCTCACCTTCGGCACCTGGATCGGCGGCGACCGCGACGGAAACCCCAACGTCACCCCCCAGGTCACCTGGGACGTCCTCATCCTCCAGCACGAGCACGGCATCAACGACGCCCTGGAGATGATCGACGAGCTGCGCGGCCTGCTCTCCAACTCCATCCGCTACACCGGCGCCACCGAGGAACTCCTGGAGTCCCTCCAGCAGGACCTGGAGGTGCTCCCCGAGATCAGCCCCCGCTACAAGCGCCTCAACGCCGAGGAGCCCTACCGGCTCAAGGCCACCTGCATCCGGCAGAAGCTGGAGAACACCAAGCAGCGCCTCGCCAAGGGCATCCCGCACGAGGTGGGCCGCGACTACCTCGGCACCAGCGAGCTGCTGAAGGACCTCAGGATCATCCAGGTCTCGCTGCGCGAGCACCGCGGCGGCCTGCTCGCCGACGGCCGCCTGGCCCGCACCATCCGCACCCTCGCCGCCTTCGGCCTCCAGCTCGCCACCATGGACGTCCGCGAACACGCCGACGCCCACCACCACGCCCTCGGCCAGCTCTTCGACCGCCTCGGCGAGGAGTCCTGGCGCTACGCCGACATGCCCCGCGAGTACCGCGCCAAGCTCCTCGCCAAGGAACTGCGCTCCCGCCGCCCGCTCGCCCCCACCCCGGCACCCGTCGACGCCGCCGGGCAGAAGACCCTCGGCGTCTTCGAGACCGTCAAGAAGGCCCTGGAGGTCTTCGGCCCCGAGGTCGTCGAGTCCTACATCATCTCCATGTGCCAGGGCGCCGACGACGTCTTCGCCGCCGCCGTCCTCGCCCGCGAGGCCGGCCTGATGGACCTCCACGCCGGCTGGGCGAGGATCGGCATCGTCCCCCTCCTGGAGACCACCGACGAGCTGCGCGCCGCCGACACCATCCTCGAGGACATGCTCTCCGACCCGTCCTACCGGCGCCTGGTCGCGCTGCGCGGCGACGTCCAGGAGGTCATGCTCGGCTACTCCGACTCCTCCAAGTTCGGCGGCATCACCACCAGCCAGTGGGAGATCCACCGCGCCCAGCGCCGCCTGCGCGACGTCGCCCACCGCTACGGCGTACGCCTGCGCCTCTTCCACGGCCGCGGCGGCACCGTCGGCCGCGGCGGCGGCCCCTCCCACGACGCCATCCTCGCCCAGCCCTGGGGCACCCTCGAAGGCGAGATCAAGGTCACCGAACAGGGCGAGGTCATCTCCGACAAGTACCTCATCCCCTCCCTCGCCCGCGAGAACCTGGAACTGACCGTCGCGGCCACCCTGCAGGCCTCTGCCCTGCACACCGCCCCCCGCCAGTCCGACGAGGCCCTCGCCCGCTGGGACGCCGCCATGGACGTGGTGTCGGACGCGGCTCACGCGGCCTACCGCCGCCTGGTCGAGGACCCCGACCTCCCGGCCTACTTCTTCGCCTCCACCCCGGTCGACCAGCTCGCCGAACTCCACCTCGGTTCCCGCCCGTCCCGGCGCCCCGACTCCGGCGCCGGCCTCGACGGCCTGCGCGCCATCCCCTGGGTGTTCGGCTGGACCCAGTCCCGGCAGATCGTCCCCGGCTGGTTCGGCGTCGGATCGGGACTCAAGGCACTGCGCGAGGCCGGCCTCGACACCGTCCTGGACGAGATGCACCAGCAATGGCACTTCTTCCAGAACTTCGTCTCCAACGTCGAGATGACCCTCGCCAAGACCGACCTCAGGATCGCCCAGCACTACGTCGACACCCTCGTCCCCGACGACCTCAAGCACGTCTTCGACACCATCAGGGCCGAACACGAGCTGACCGTCCGCGAGGTCCTGCGGATCACCGGTGAACAGGACCTGCTGGACGCCCAGCCCGTTCTCAAGCAGACCTTCACCATCCGCGACGCCTACCTGGACCCCATCTCCTACCTCCAGGTCACCCTGCTCAAGCGCCAGCGCGACGCGGCGGCCGCGGGCACCGACCCCGACCCGCTGCTCTCCCGCGCCCTGCTCCTCACCGTCAACGGCGTGGCGGCAGGCCTGCGCAACACCGGCTGACCCACTGCCGAAACAAAAGGGTGCCCCCGAGGTCGTACGACCCCGGGGG
>NZ_JBFAWG010000043.1:0-62853 GCF_040680215.1 Streptomyces sp. NPDC052107 | reverse complement strand
CAGCTGCCTGAGCCGGTCACGGACGGCCACCCCGGACGGACCGGGCACCACGAACGGCGCCGCCACCTCCCGCAGCCCACCCACCACCAACACCCTCCCCCCAACCCCGCAGAACCCCGTCACCAAACCCAACGACCACCACCCGCCGAGGTCACCCATTCGATGAGAGAACTATCGTTCCCCGTACGCCCACCACAGCCCGAACACTCACTCATCCGCGCCAGAACACACTCGTACGCTGTTCCGCGGCAGCTGTTCACAACCCCCTGCAGTACCGCGCCCGGGTACGCCGGCAAGGGCCGCCCCTCCCCGCATGCCCTGACCGGCGCCGGAGTCGTCGTCACCGACCGGGCGGGGCGGGTGCTGCTGGGCTGGTCGGTGCGGGGCGTCTGGGAACTGCCCGGCGGCAAGAACGACGCGGACGAGGACTTCGCCGCGGCGGCAGTCCGCGAGCTGGAGGAGGAGACGTCCTTGAAGGCCGACCCGGCCGGTGCGCGGGTGCGGGCGATCCTGATGGACTCCGTGCACGGCATCCCCCGGGTGACGGCCGCCGTCCGGGTGAGCGCCTTCACCGGCGAACCCCTCGTCACCGAACCGCTGCTGATCCACCGCTGGGAGTGGCACGAAGTCTACGACCTGCCGTTCCTCGGCGGGCCGTTGTTCACGCCGAGCGCACATGTCCTGGACGCCATGTGGCCCGGTCTGCTGCCGGGGCTCCCGCCCGTCCACCGGTACCCGGTGACGGGCGGCTGAGCGGTGTCACTCCGGGACCACCAGCCGGGCCGCCTCCCCCGGGCCCACCGGGACCACCCGGTCGCGTAGGCAGACGTCGATGGGGGCGCGGTCGGAGTCCGGTACGGCGATCTCCAGCAGGCCGCTGCTCAGGTGCAGATGGACGCCCCAGTGGCCGTGGTAGCGGATGGCGAAGCCGTAGGAGGAGAGTTCGGGGAGCGGGACCGGGTCAAGGCACAGGGCGCCGTCGCGGGTCTCCAGGCCGGTCAGTCCGCGCTGGACGAGGTCGAGGGTGCCGGCCATGGCGCCGAGGTGGATACCCTCGCCGGTGGTGCCGCCCTGCAGGTCGGCGATGTCGCCGCGCAGCGCCTCCTGGACGAAGGCCCAGGCGTCGGCGCGGCGGGCGCGGGTGAGGATCCAGCCGTGGACCAGGCCGCTGAGGGTGGAGCCGTGACTGGTGCGGTGCAGATAGTGGTCGACGGTCGCGGTCCAGGTCCGTTCGTCCAGGCGGTAGCCCAACCGGTTGAAGAGGGACCGGAGTTCGGCGGCCGAGAAGAGGTAGCCGAGCATGAGGACGTCGGCCTGTTTGGACGCCTTGTAGCGGTTCACGGTGTCGCCCTCGGCCTCCAGGATCCGGTCGAGGCGGCGGATGTCGTCGTAGCGCTTGCGGTAGTCGTCCCAGTCGAGCTCGGCGAGGCCGCCGTAGCCCTCGAACTGGCTGATCACCCCGTCGTGGAAGGGGATGTGGAGGGTGCGGGAGATCTCCTCCCAGTGGGCGGGCTCGTCCTCGTCCAGGCCGATGCTCTCGGTGAGTTCGCGGCGGCGCGGCTCGGGCAGGATGTTCAGCAGGTCCAGGGTGCGGGCGAGCACCCAGGTGGCGGTGACGTTCGTGTACGCGTTGTCGTCCAGACCCGGCAGGGCCGCGCCGGGGTAGGCGTCGTGGTACTCGTCGGGGCCCATCACACCCCGGATGCGGTACCGGCCGAGGCGGTCGTCGTAGCTGGCCGAGTCCGCCCAGAAGCGGGCGATCTGCAGCAGCATCTCGGCGCCTTCGCCGTGCAGGAAGTCGGTGTCCCCGGTGGCCTCGCAGTACTGCCAGATGTTGTAGGCCACCGCCGAGCCGACGTGGTGCTGGAGCCGGGAGTGGTCCGCCAGCCAGCGGCCGGAGCGGGGGTTGAGATGGAGTTCCTGGGCCTCCTCGCGGCCGTCGCTGCCGCTCTGCCACGGGTAGAGCGCGCCGCGCCGGCCGAGCTCGCCGGCCGCGTGGCAGGCGGCGTCCAGACGCCGGTGCCGGTAGTGGAGCAGGGCCCGGGAGACCTCGGGGAGGTGCAGGTTGAGGTAGGGCAGGACGAAGAGTTCGTCCCAGAAGACATGGCCGCGGTAGGCCTCGCCGTGCAGTCCGCGGGCGGGGACGCCGGCGTCGAGGTCGGCCGTGTGCGGCGACAGGGTCTGCAGCACGTGGAACAGGTGCAGGCGCAGGATGCTGCCCGCCTCCCCGGGCACCTCCAGCGCGGTGCGCCGCCACAGCTGCTCCCAGGCCGCGGCGTGCGTCTCCAGCAGGACGTCGAAGTCGGGGGCGGCGCCGACGCGGTCGACGGCCGCGTCCAGCGGGTCGCCGATGGCGGGGTCGTGCGAGGTGTGCAGCGCGACCGTCTTGTCGACGGTGACGGTACGGCCGGGCGTCAGGCGCAGCTTCGCGTGCTGGACGGCGCGCAGGGCTTCGTGCGCCGTCGCCACCGGCGCGTCGGTGGCCAGCCGGGCGGCCAGGACGCATTCTATGCGGGAGGTACGGGTGTGGCAGCGCAGCCACATCGCGCCGTGTGCGGCGAGGCCGGTGCGGATCTGGGTGAGGTGCCGGCCGTCCAGGTCCCGGTAGCGGGCCACACCGGAGTTGGTGACGCGTCCGTCGAGCGCGGACTCGATTTCCAGCTCGGCCCGGTCGCCCTCGACGGTGAACTCGCTGCGGAGCGCCGCGACATGACGGTCAGCCAGGTGGGCCAGACGCAGCTGGCGCACATGCAGGGTGCCGCCGCCGTCGAGGCCGTAGCTGGTGCGGCGTTCCAGCAGGCCGGGGTCGAGATGGAGCGTCAGGTGATGTTCGGTGACAGGGGCGGAGTCCGGGGTGAGCCAGGCGCCGCCCGCCTGACGGAAGCGCAGCGGCAGCCAGTTGGGGAGGTTGACCATGTCCTCGTTCTCGACCCGGCGTCCGGCGACCTCGGAGGTGAGCCGGTTGTAGCAGCCGGCCACGTAGGTGCCCGGGTAGTGGACGTCGTCGGCGGTGCACTCGGGCAGGGCCCCGCGCGTGGCGAAGTACCCGTTGCCCAGGGTGCACAGCGACTCCCGCAGGCGTTCCTCCTCGGGCCGGTAGCCCTCGTACTCCCAGGTCGGTCCCGTCACGGTCACCCCTCGGACAGCAGGCCGGTGAGGATCCGGTCGGGGGTGAGGGGCAGTTCGCGGTAGCGGATGCCGGTGGCGTGGTGGACGGCGTTGCCGATGGCGGCCGCGGTGCCGACGATGCCGATCTCGCCGATGCCCTTGCTGCCCATGGGGTTGAGGTGCGGGTCGTCCTCGTCGATCCAGTCGGCCTCGATGTGCGGGACGTCCGCGTGCGCGGGCACGTGGTAGGAGGCGAGGTCCGCCTCGGTGAAGTCGCCGAACGCGGGGTCCATCGTGCTGTGTTCGGTGAGGGCCATGCCGAGACCCATGGTCATGCCGCCGGTGAACTGGGAGCGCGCCGTACGGGAGTTGAGGATCCGCCCGGCGGCGAAGATCCCGAGCAGCCTCCGTACCCGGGTCTCGCCGGTGACGGTGTCGACGGCGACCTCGGCGAAGTGGGCCCCGAAGGCGTGCCGGGCGTAGGGGCTGTCGGCGTCGGCCCGCCCGGCGGTGTCGGCATGGGTCTCGATACCGTCGGCGGGCAGCGGCCCGTTGTGCGCGGCGAGCCGGGAAGCCAGCTCGGCGCACGCGTCGTGCACGGCCCAGCCCCAGGAGGCGGTGCCCATGGAGCCGCCGGCCAGCCAGGCCGACGGCAGGTCGCTGTGCCCGATCTCGGTGCGGACCTGCTCCAGCGGCGCGCCGAGGGCGTCGGCGGCGATCTGGGCGAGGACGGTACGGGCCCCGGTGCCGATGTCGGTCGCGTTGATGCGGACGGTGCAGGTGCCGTCGGGCAGGGCCCGGGCGGTCGCGGTGGCCGGGACGGCCGCGGCCGGGTAGGTGGCCGCGGCCACGCCGGTGCCGATGAGCAGCGGGCCCTCGCGGCGCATGCCCGGGCGTGGATCGCGCTCGGCCCAGCCGAAGCGGCGGGCGCCCTCGCGCAGGCACTCCACGAGGTGCCGGCTGCTGAACGGTTTGCCGCTGCCGGGCTCGCGCTCGGGTTCGTTGCGGACGCGCAGTTCCACCGGGTCCATGCCGAGGGCGTCGGCGAGTTCGTCCACGGCCGACTCCAGGGCGTACATGCCGGGCGCCTCGCCGGGGGCGCGCATCCAGGACGGGCTGGGCACGTCGAGCGGGACCACCCGGTGGGTGCTGAGCAGGGCCGGGGTGGCGTACATGACGCGGGCGGGCACCGCGGCCTGCTCGACGAACTCCTTCACCCGGGAGGTGTGGGTGGTCGCCTCGTGCAGCACGGCGGTGAGCCGGCCGTCCGCGTGCGCGCCGAGGCGCAGCCGCTGCACGGTGGGGGCGCGGTGGCCGACGGTGGTGGGCAGGTACCGGCGGGGGCAGGCGAGGGTGACGGGCCGGCCGGTGCGCCGGGCGGCCATGGCGGCGAGGACGACGTCGGGGCGCGGGGTGCCCTTGGAGCCGAAGCCGCCGCCGACGTGCTCGGTGACGACGGTGATGCGGTCCTCGGGCAGCTCGAACAGCTGGGCGAGGACCTCCCGCACGGTCGTACCGCCCTGGCTGGAGGTGTACACGGTGAGCCGGTCCCCGTCCCAGTGGGCCGTGCTGGCGTGCGGCTCCATGGGGTGATTGTGCAGCGGCGGCACCCGGTAGGTGGTGTCGACGCGGACCTCGGCGGTGGCGTAGGCGGACTCCGGGTCGCCGTTCTCGACGCGGCCCGGATAGCCGGCGTTGGCCTCCGCCGGCTCGTAGGCGTGCGGGTGCCCGGGGTCCAGATCGACGTCGTGGGGTTCGGCCGAGTAGGTGACGCGTACCGCCCGGGCGGCCGCGCGGGCCGTCTCCAGGGTGTCGGCGACGGCCAGGGCCACGCACCAGCCCCGGTGCGGCACGTGCGGGCCCTGCAGAACCGCGAGCATGGCGTCCCCGGGTTCGGCGAGGCGCGGGGCGTCGTCGGGGGTGAGCACGGCGAGGACTCCGGGCAGGGCGAGGGCGGCCCAGGTGTCGACGGCGGTGACCCGGCCGCGCGCGACCGCGGCCGGCACGGTCCAGGCGTGGGCACGGCCGGGCAGGCTGTACTCGGCGGCGTAACGGGCGATGCCGGTGACCTTCTGCAGCCCTTCCCGGCGCTCGGCGGGCACGCCCAGGGCGCTGCCCTGGGCCGGGTCCCCGGCGGGTCGGCGCTCGCCGAAAGCCCCGCCGGGGGCCGTGTTCCGGGCGTCGCGGCGCTCTGCGGGAGTGCCCGGGGGGTTGCCGGTCATGGGTTCCTCCTGCTCTGCCTGCTCTGCTCGCTCCTCCCGCGCCGGTTCAGGCCACCGCCGGGGCCGGGGCGAGACGGTTCAGGACGTCCAGGGCGAGATTGCGGGCCAGGGGCACCTTGTAGGCGTTGTCCCGCAGCGGCTCGGCGTGCGCGAGTTCCAGCGCCACGGCTGCCTCGAAGGCGGCGGGGGTCGCGGGGGCGCCCAGCAGGGCCAGCTCGGTGTGCCGGGCCCGCCAGGGCCGGTGGGCGAGCCCGCCGAAGGCGATCCCCGCGTGGTCGACGACGCCGTCCGCGACCCGCAGCACGACGGCCACGGACGCGAGGGCGAAGGCGTACGACGCCCGGTCGCGGGCCTTGCGGTACGCGGACGGGATGCCGGCGGTGGCCGACGGGAGCACCACACCGGTGATCAGTTCGCCAGGGCAGATCCAGGTGTCCCGGTCGGGATGCTCGCCCGGCAGCCGGTGGAACTCGGCCGCCGGAAGCCGCCGGGTGCCCTCGGTGCCGTACAGCTCGACCTGGGCGTCCAGCGCGGCGAGGGCGACGGCCATGTCGGACGGGTTGGTGGCGATGCAGTGCTCCGAGTGGCCGAGGACGGCGTGGTCGCGGTGGACGCCGTCCCGGGCGCCGCAGCCGCTGCCGGGCTCGCGTTTGTTGCAGGGTTTGTCCAGGTCCTGGAAGTAGGGGCAGCGGGTGCGCTGGAGCAGGTTGCCGCCGGTGGTGGCGGCGTTGCGCAGCTGCCCGGAGGCGCCCGAGAGGAGCGCCTGGGACAGCGCCGGGTAGCGGTCGCGGACGCGGGGGTCGGCGGCCAGGTCGCTGTTGCGGACGGTGGCGCCGACGCGCAGGGAGCCGTCGGGCAGCTCCTCGATGCCGGCCAGCGGCAGCCGGCCCACGTCGATGAGCAGGGCGGGCCGCTCCACGCCGAGTTTCATCAGGTCGACCAGGTTGGTGCCGCCGGCCAGATAGCGGGCGCCGGGGTGGGCGGCGTACGCCTCGACGGCCTCCGGGACGCTGCCGGGCCTGAGGTATCCGAAGCCGTTCACCGGATCACGTCCTCCACCGCCTCGACGATGCGCGGGTACGCGCCGCAGCGGCACAGGTTGCCGCTCAGACGCTCGCGGATCTCGGGCCGGTCCAGTGGGACGGGCCGGCCGGAGGGGGCCGCGGGGTCGGTGACGTGGGAGGGGTGGCCGGCGGCGGCCTCGGCGAGCATGCCGACGGCGGAGCAGATCTGCCCCGGGGTGCAGTAGCCGCACTGGAAGGCGTCGCGGTCGAGGAAGGCCCGCTGCAGCGGGTGCGGCTCCTCGCCGTCGCCGCCGAGGCCCTCGACGGTGGTGATCTCGCTGCCGTCGAGGGCGACCGCGAGCAGCAGGCAGCTGTTGAGGCGGCGGCCGTCGGCCAGCACGGTGCAGGCACCGCACTGGCCGTGGTCGCAGCCCTTCTTCGCCCCGGTGAGGCCGAGGTCCTCGCGGAGCAGGTCCAGCAGGACGCGCCGGTGGTCGACGTGCAGGGTGTGGGGCTTCCCGTTGACCCGGAGGGTGATCTCCGATGCGGGAGAGAGCTGGTTTTCTCTGGTCATGGCAGGGGTGGCCTTCCGGACGGGCCCTGGTGTCCGTCCAGTCCGCGTATCCACGCGGCGGTGCCTCACACGTCCGGGAGGCCACACCCTTCGCTCACGGGTAGCGGACCAGGTCCGCGACGTTGGTCGAGGAGTTCGAGGGTCCTCCGGTGCTGTTGATGACGTGGCTGATGGTGCCGGTACCGCCGAGGGAGACGGTGACCATGCTGGTGAAGCGGACGTTCGGGTTGTCCGGCACCTCGAAGGCACGGTCGGCGCTCACGCTCGGGTTGACGTTGAAGTAGCAGTAGCTGCCGAGGCCGTACGCCTGGTGGCTGGTGACCGAGTCGGCGACCTTGTAGGCGGCGTAGCCCTTCGTGGAGCCGTTCATCCACGCGGACTGGTTCGGCGGGTCGTACGGCATCTCGTTCTGGAAGAAGTAGGTGCGGCCGCCGTTGCCGTTCCAGATCACCTGGTACTTCTGGAAGTGCTCCACGAACAGGCCGTACATCGTCACGTCGTTTCCGTTGACGACGAGTCCGGTGTCGGCGGTGTTGCTGGTCCAGCCGACGCCGCTGCCGTGGTCGGCACGCCAGATCCACATGTGGTCGCCGATGACGTTGTTGCTGTTGACGGCGAGGCTGGTGGCCGCCTTGCCGACGCCCGCGCCGCCGATGCGGAAGTAGACGTCGTGCAGGGAGGTCGGGTCGGCCGCGTGGGAGGCGGTGGAGCCGGCCGGCCCGACCTCGACCAGGGTCTTCGAGCTGGTGGTGCCGGCGTCGAAGAGCAGGCCCGCGATCTTGACGCCGTCGACGTCGGCGACGGTCATCGCGGTGATGCCGTTGTCCGGGACGAAGGTGGCGAGCCCGAGGCCTAGGACGACCGTGTCGGGGCGGGTCACCTTCAGGGTCTGGTCGAGGTGGTAGACGCCGGGCGTGACGAGCAGGTTCTGACCTGCCGCGAGAGCTGCGTTGATCTGTGCGGCGGTGGCGCCGGGCTTGACGACGTAGAACTGGCTGAGCGGCAGCGAGGTGCCCTGCGGGCTGCCGCCGGCCCAGCTGGTGCCCGTGGTGTTGGAGCGCACGGACGGCACGAACACCTGGTAGGTGCCGGAGCCGTCCACGTAGAGGAACGGCTTCTCACGGGTGACCGGGCTCTGGGCGACGGTGGTGTACGGCGGGTCGGGGAAGCTGGTGGACGGGACGCCCTGGCTGCCGGCGAACACCATGTTCCAGTTGGACCCCGTCCAGCTGCCGAGCTGGGAGTTGCGGGTCAGCCACTGCTGCTGCGAGCCGGAGTTGACCTGTCCGTCCACCTTGCTGTCGGCGAGGTAGCCGCCGGACGACCAGCCGCCGTCGTCCAGGGCGAGGTTGCCCCGCAGATGCATCCGCCGGTACGGCGCGGCCTGCGAGACCGCCCAACGGTCGTTGCCGTTCGCCGGGTTGACCGAAAGGTTCTCGGCTCCGCGCCAGAAGTTCTGCGTGGCGTTGCCCTGGAACCAGTCGGCCTCGGCGTGCACGGCACCGTTGATCGACACCGCGTCCGGGGTCAGGCCGAGCCCGAGCACCTGGGTGTAGAAGCCGACGTTGACGTCCGCGCTGTAGGCGCCGGGCTTGAACAGGACGGCGTAGCGCTGGGAGCCGAACTGGTTGGACTCCTGCTGTTTGAAGAGGGAGTCCAGCCGGCTCTGGATCGTGGACGACGACATCGACGGGTCGAAGACGACGACGTTGGGTCCGAGGTCCGGGTCGCTGTTCGACTGGGTCACCGGAACCACCTGGAAGCGCTGGGCGGCGGTGCCGTTGCAGGTGTACTGCACGAACTGCACGCTGTCGGCGGTCGAGGCACCGGGGTCGTCCAGGCACTTGCCGCTGTTCTTGTTGACGAAGTGGAAGGCGCCGCCTCCGTCGTCCACTGCCTGCCACTGCTGGTTGGCGCCGCCGCCGTAACTCCACAGATGGACGGGCGCGTTGTCGGCCGTGGACACGTCGCTGACGTCGACGACCTGGCTGGTGTTGTTGCGGTTGTCGATGTGGACGTAGCCGTTGCCGGCGTCGGTGAAGCGCCATTGCTGGGCGTTCGTGCCGTTGCAGGTGTACTGCTGGACGGCGGTGCCGTTCGCGGTGGCGGCGGCCCTGGCGTCGAGGCACTTGCCGCTCACGGCGTTGATGACCGTCGCGAAGCCGGTGGGCAGGGCGGCGGCCTGGGCGGTGGCGGCGTGCGCGCGCCCGGCGCCGAGCAGGGGCGTCGGCGCGGCGGTGAGCAGGGCGGCGGCCGCTGCCGCGACGAGGGCGACGGCCGTCGGTCCGCGGCGTGGACGAGGAAACACGGGTTCTCCTGGGGGGTGGCGGGATCAGCCGGTGTAGCCGGCGAAGACGCGGGTGTAGTCCCAGTCGGACTGGCTCACGCCGGAACAGCTGTCGGCGGGACCGCCGGTGCACGGCCGGTCGCGGTTGGCGGACCAGAAGGTGAGCCGGGCGAGGTGGTGCGCCTGCGCGTAGGCCAGGATCGTCCGGAAGTCGTTCACCGTGACGGTCTCGTTGTTGTCGGTGATGCCGTTCATGGACGAGATGCCCATGTCCCGGTAGGCCTGGTCGTCGCTGTAGTGATAGGCGTTCTTCAGCGCGTTCTTCAGGCCCTCGGCGGCCTGCGTGGTGAGGTTGCCCATGTTCTGTCCGGCGCCGCCGAAGTCGAACGGCATGATGGCCCAGGCGTCCACGGTCAGGCCGGAGGAGGCGGCCCGGTTGATGAGGCTGGTGTCGGGCCCGCTCTGCCCGGTGCCGATGGTGATGTACACCTTCAGCCCCGGGTTGCTGGCCTTGACGGTCTTCAGTGCGTCGACGGTCCGCTGCTGCACGGTGCCGTTGCTGTAGGCGTCGGCCTCGATGTCGATGTCGATCGCCTTGAGGCCGTAGGCGTTGATGACCTTCTGGTAGGCCGCCGCCAGCTCGCTCGCACTGGAGCAGGAGCTCTCCAGCTTGTTGCCGCTGTAGCCGCCGAAGGACGGGATGACGTCACCGCCGCCTGCCCGCACGGTGTTGACGGTCTGCTGGTCGACCCCGCCGGTCAGCGGGCGGCTGCCGTCCCACTGCGGGTTGCAGTAGCCGTTGCTGAGCACGAAGGCGAGGGTGAACCACTTCACGCCCGTGGCCTGGGTGATGGTGGTCGGGTTGGGCGGGCTGCCCCATCCGTTGTAGAGGTACGGCGCGACGGCCATCGGCGCGGACGGGGTGCCGTCGCCCCCGCTCGCGGGCGCGTTCCACTTCTGGTTGGCGCCGCCGCTGCAGCTCCAGATCTGGGTCCGGGTGCCGTTGGCGGAGTTGTTGTCGGTGACGTCCAGGCACTTGTCCGCCTGCGGGTTGACGATGTCGTGTGCGGCGGTGACGGTCCACTTCTGGTTCGCGCCGCCGGTACAGCTCCACAGCTGCACCTTGGCGCCGTCGGCGGTCGAATTGCCGGTCACGTCGAGGCACTTGCCGAGGGCGCGGATGGTGCCGTCGCTGCCGACCGTCCACTGCTGGGCGTTGGTGCCGTTGCAGTCGTAGAGCTGGACGGGCGTGCCGTCGGCCGAGTTGGCCCCGGCGACGTCGAGACACTTGCCGGCGAGCCCGGTGATGGCTCCGGTCGCGGCCTGGGCGGGGGAAGCGGTGAGCAGTCCGGCCGAGAGCGCGAGGACGCCGAGGGAGACGGCTGCGGGGAGAGGTCTGGCCATGGGCGGAAGCGGCCTTTCGCGTGGGGGGTGCGGCCCAACACCGGTGAACAGAGTGAGTGTTGGGGCGTCCGCAGGCTTTGTTTAAGGCGTGAAACTAAAGGTCCGGACCAGCGGAGTCAAGGGCTACGGCAGTAACTCGCCACGTGGGCTGGGACGTCGGGTGATGATGGCAGAATGATCGACTACCACGAGGAGGTGCCGGCGGTACGACGCGTCCCGGGGCCGGGGCCACGGGCGCGGGCAGCGGCGAGGGCCTTGGAGGAGCTGTTGCCGCAGCGGCCCGGCGCGGTCCTTGCTCCTGCCTGTGACACCGGGATCGTGACGGGGCGGGTGCTGCGACCGAGGCGGACCTTGCTGGGGCGTGGGCCGTTCGGCGGGGATGCTCGGGCTCGCGGCGCGGCGCGTACCGCGCGGGGTTGATCCGGGCTGACGCGACCCGGCTGCCCCGGAAACCAGGTGGCGCGGACGCGGTGGTGATCGTCCGGCTGCCGTATCTGCTGCCCGACTCCACCGTAGGCCCGGGGTGCTCGTCAGCCCGGTCGACAAGACGATGCCTACTTCGTCGCGGACAGGGCCGCGGCCCTGTCCGGGCCGTGCCGCGCCGCGCCGCGCCCGCGTCGTAACGGGTCACGGCGCCACCCGAGCCGAGCGCGCCATGGCTGCTGGCCGTGCCCCGAAGGTTGGAGCGGGGGCGGTTCGCGAAGTCGAGGCAGCCGTGCGGGGCCTACGCCGGTGTCACCCCGATCGGCTCGGTCGCCTCGCCCAACCCCGCAATCCCCTCCGCCGACTCAGTCGCCTCGGCCGACACCGCAATCCCCTCAGCCGACTCGATCGCCTCGCCCAACTCGACAGTCCCCTCAACCGGATCAGTCGCCTTGCCCAGCGGCACAATCCCCTTAACCGACCCAGTAACCTCGCCCAACCCCGCAATCCCCTCCGCCGACTCAGTCGCCTCGGCCGACACCGCAATCCCCTCCGCCGATGCCGTCACGGCACCCTCCCGTTCGGCGAACTGGGTCCGGTACAGCTCCGCGTACCGTCCTCCGTCCGCCAGCAGCTCCTCGTGCGTGCCGCGTTCCACGATCCGGCCGGACTCCACGACGAGGATCTGGTCGGCGGCCCGGATCGTGGACAGGCGGTGGGCGATGACCACGGCGGTGCGGCCCTCCAGGGCCTCGGTGAGGGCTTCCTGGACGGCCGCCTCGGAGGTGTTGTCCAGGTGGGCGGTGGCCTCGTCCAGGATGACCACGCGCTGGCGGGCCAGCAGCAGCCGGGCGATGGTCATGCGCTGGCGTTCGCCGCCGGAGAGCCGGTAGCCGCGCTCGCCGACCACCGTGTCCAGACCGTCGGGCAGGGACCGTATGACCTCGGCCAGGCGGGCGCGGCCCAGCGCGTCCCAGAGGTCGTCGTCCGTCGCCTCCGGGCGGGCCAGCAAGAGGTTGGCGCGGACCGTGTCGTGGAAGAGGTGACCGTCCTGGGTGACCATGCCGAGCGCGCCGCGCAGGGAGGCGGCCGTCAGGTCGCGGACGTCGACGCCCCCGATGCGGACGGCGCCCGCGTCGACGTCGTACAGGCGCGGGAGCAGCTGGGCGATGGTGGACTTGCCGGCGCCCGAGGAGCCGACGAGGGCGACGGTCTGGCCGGGTTCGGCGCGGAAGGAGATGCCGTGCAGGACCTCGGAGCCACCCCGGTTATCGAGGGCGGCGACCTCCTCCAGGGAAGCGAGGGAGACCTGGTCGGCCGAGGGGTACGAGAAGCGGACGTCCTCGAACTCGGCGGCGACCGGACCCTCGGGGACCTCGCCGGCGACCGGCTTCTCCTCGATCAGCGGCTTGAGGTCGAGCACCTCGAAGACCCGCTCGAAGCTCACGAGCGCGCTCATCACCTCGACCCGGGCTCCGGCCAGCGCGGTCAGCGGGGCGTACAGGCGGGTCAGCAGCAGGGCGAGGGAGACGACCGCGCCCGCCTGCAGGGTGCCGTGCAGCGCGAACCAGCCGCCGAGGCCGTAGACGAGGGCCAGCGCGAGGGCGGAGACCAGGGTGAGGGAGGTGATGAAGACGGACTGGGCCGTGGCCGTGCGGACGCCGATGTCACGGACCCGGGCGGCGCGGGCCGCGAACTCCGCCGACTCCTCCTCCGGGCGGCCGAACAGCTTGATCAGGGTGGCGCCGGGCGCGGAGAAGCGCTCGGTCATCCGGGTGCCCATGGCCGCGTTCAGCGCCGCCGCCTCGCGCTGCATACGGGCCATCCGGGTGCCCATGCGGCGGGCCGGCAGCACGAACACCGGCAGCAGCACCAGCGCCAGCAGGGTGATCTGCCAGGACAGGGTGAGCATCACCGCGAGGGTGAGCAGCAGGGTGACCAAGTTGCTGACCACGCCGGACAGGGTGTTGGCGAAGGCCCGCTGGGCGCCGATCACGTCGTTGTTGAGACGGCTGACCAGCGCGCCCGTACGAGTCCGTGTGAAGAACGCGACGGGCATGCGCTGCACATGATCGAACACAGCCGTTCTGAGGTCGAGGATGAGTCCCTCCCCGAGCGTCGCCGACAGGCGCCGGCCGAGGATGCCCAGCCCCGCCTCCGCGAGGGCGACGAGCGCGATGAGCAGGGAGAGCCGGACCACCGTGCCGGAGTCGTGCCCCGCCACGATCGCGTCGACGACGCGGCCGGCGAGCACGGGGGTGGCCACGGCGAGCAGCGCGGTCACCACCCCGAGCACCACGAACCGGACGATGCCCGCGCGGTGCGGGCGGGCGAAGGCGGCGATACGGCGCAGCGTGGCGCGGGCGAACGGACGGCGATCGGCCTGCGCCGTCATGACACTATGCAGCTGCATCCATGCGGTGGTCTCCATGCTCATGGAAAAGAACGTAGAACCTCAAGCTTCGTTGAGGTCAATGTTCCTGCCTTTTCACCCGCCGTTGGTACGGCTTCACCCGCCGTTGGTATGGCGCGGAAAACCTCTGCTGATGTGACTGCCGTCCCGCTTCCCCCACCTCCCCGGGGACGACTCCCCCGTCGCGTCCCCGTCCGCCAGGTGTTGTGCCTGGTGCCGCTCGCGCTGGTCGCCGTCGTCGCCGTACGGAACCGTTCCCTGCTCGCCGAGGGCTTCGGCCAGCTGCGCAGCGCATCCTGGCCGTGGCTGCTCGCGGCGGCCGGCGCCACCTGCCTGACCTGGGTGGCCGCCGCGTTCACCCGCCAGGGCGCGGTGGTGCAGCCGCTGCCGAAGGGACGGCTGCTGGCCACCCAGTTCGCGGCGGCCTCGGCCAACCATCTGCTGCCCACCGGGCTGGGGGCGGGCGCCGTGAACCTGCGCTTCATGACCGTGTGCGGGGTGCCGCTGGCCCGCTCCTCGGCCGCGCTCGCCCTGTACCTGCTGGCCGAGTCCGTGGGCCGGGTCGGTCTGCTGTCCGTGCTGCTGCTGGCCTTCCCCGACGCGCTGCGGCTCGGCCCCCTGCTGCCCGACGGCTCGACCGTGCCGCTGCTGCTGGGCGCGGCCGGCCTGCTGGTGGTGGCGGCGGCCGTCGTGGCCCTCGTACGGCCGCTCCGCACTCGCGTGTGCGCGTTCGTCCGGGACGCCCTCGGCGAGGCACGGTCGGTGCACACCCGGCCGTCCCGGGCCCTGGCCCTGTGGGGTGGCTCGCTGGCCTTCCCGGCCCTGCAGGCGGCCGGTCTCGCCGCGGTCGGCCAGGCGCTCAGGCTGCCGGTGCCGGTGGCGCACATGGCGCTCGCCTACCTCGCGGCCACCGTCGCGGTGGCGCTGGTCCCCACACCGGGCGGCCTGGGTTCGGTCGAGGCGGCCCTGATCGTGGCCCTGGTCGCGGTGGGCGGGCCGGCCGCGGTGGCCACCGCGGTGGTCCTCGCCTACCGGATCATCACCGTGTGGGTGCCGCTGCTGCCCGGGGCGCTGACCCTGGGGGCGCTGGTCCGGTTCAAGGTCATCTGAGGCAGAGTGGCCTTCCCGACCAGAACAAGGAGGGCTTCCCATGCCGGTCCGCGTGGAGCGCACGGAGTACGTCACCACGGTCGTCCTCTCCCGACCTCAGGCCCGCAACGCGGTGGACGGTCCCACGGCCGCCGCACTCGCCGATGCCTTCCGCGAGTTCGAGGCGGACGATCGTGCCCGGGTCGCGGTGCTGTGGGGCGAGGGCGGCACGTTCTGCGCGGGGGCGGACCTGAAGGCGATCGGTACCGAGCGCGGCAACCGCGTGGCGGAGGACGGCGACGGCCCGATGGGGCCGACCCGGATGCGGCTGTCGAAGCCGGTGATCGCCGCCGTCGCCGGGCACGCGGTGGCGGGCGGCCTCGAACTCGCCCTCTGGTGCGATCTGCGGGTCGCGGAGGAAGACGCCGTGTTCGGGGTGTTCTGCCGCCGCTGGGGCGTACCGCTGATCGACGGCGGCACGGTACGGCTGCCCCGGCTGATCGGCACCGGCCGGGCCATGGACATGATCCTCACCGGCCGCCCGGTACCGGCCCGCGAGGCGTACGAGATGGGGCTCGCCAACCGCGTCGTGCCGACGGGACGGGCCCGCGCCGAGGCCGAGGCGCTGGCCGCGGACATCGCCCGCTTCCCGCAGGCCTGCCTGCGCAGCGACCGCACGTCGGCCCTCGACCAGGAGGGGCTGGACGAGGAGACGGCACTGCGCGGTGAACTCCGTTACGGACTGGGCGTGCTGGCGCAGAGCGCGGAGGGTGCCGCCCGGTTCGCCTCCGGGTCCGGGCGGCACGGGTCGTTCACCGATATGTGAACCGCCCCGCCTCGTCGAGTCCGGCCAGTACCCGCACCAGGCGCCGCTGCCGCTCGCCCGGGTCCGGCCCGTTCAGCCCACGCTCACCACGACCGCGCCGCCCTTCGGGTCGACCCGGCCCGTCCAGCGTGCGGTGAGGGTCAGGGGGCGGTTCGGCAGCGAGGTCCCGAGGCCCGGCCGCTCCCGGTGCAGGAGGCGGCCGTCCTGGTGGACCCGGAGGACCGGGCGGGTCAGCGGGACGTCGGTGCGCAGGAGGTAACGGGCGGGCGGGTCGGCCGGGGTGATGCGGTTCGGGGCGATCCAGCGCAGCGGCGCGTCGACGGCGAGCGGGACTCCGGGGTCCGGCCAGGGAGCGCCCGCCAGGAAGTCCAGGACGGCATCGGCCACCCGGGCGCCCTCGTCGGCGGACGTGCCGGCGCGCTCGACGGCGTGCAGGACGTTCCCTGCGGCGAAGACCCCGGGGCGGGAGGTGTGCAGGGCACCGTCGACGGCGGGGCCGCGGGTGCCGGGGTCCAGGGCGAGGGCGCCGCGGCGGGCGAGTTCGTGGTCGGGGACGAAGTCGCCGGTGAACACGACGGTGTCGCAGGCCAGTACGGCCGTACGGCCGTCGCGATGGTGGACGCGGACCCCGGACAGGCGGCCGTGGCCGAGGAGTTCGGTGACCGTGGTGTGCGTCAGCAGCGGAACGCGGTCGCGCAACCGGGCCGACCGGGCACGGGCCCGGCCGGTCTGGGCCCGCGGGTGTTCGGTGACCAGCGCGACGACCTCGGCGCCGGCCGCGCGCACGGTGGCGGCCGCCGCGTACGAGACGTCCTCGGCGCCGACGACGACCGCGCGGGTGCCGACCTGCTGCCCGAACAGATGGACCGCCTGCTGGAGCTCTCCCGTGCTGAAGACACCGGCCGGGCGGCTACCGGGCACCAGCCGGGCGGTGCGCGGGCGTTCGCGGGCACCGGTGGCCAGGACGACGGCCCGCGCCTCGATGATCTCCGGCCCGCCGGGGCCGACGGCGGTGAGCACCGTACCGGTACGGGATCCGACGGCGCCGGACACCGGACCGCCACCGGGACCCTCAGGAGCCGCGCTCGCCGGCCCGCCCTGGTCCGGTCCGGCCGTGTTCGCCCGTACGGCCCGGCTGCTTCCCGCGGGCCCCGCCGTGAACATCCCGGCCGCGCCTCGGTCCCCATCGCCCGGACTCGGCTCGGATCCCCTGGCCACCGCCGGGTCCGCGTGATCCGGACCCGCCTCGGACGCCCCGGCGACCGCGGAGTCCGCAGCGCCCAGCCCCGCGCCGGAGGCGCCTGCCGCCGCCGGGTCCACACCGCCCGGCCGCGTGCCGGACGGCCCAGCCGCCCCCGCGTCCGTGGCTTCCGCGGTCGCCGACGGCCCGGCCCCCACCCAGTCCAGGACCGTCACCCCGGTCCGGATCACCGCGCCCGCCCGCACGGCGGCCTCTGTCAGCAGGCGGGCGTACGCGGGGCCGGTCAGCGGACGCGGCCACGTGCCGAAGCCGCGGTGTGCGCAGTGCCGTGGGACTCCGCCCGCCTCGGTCTCCCGCTCCAGGACCTCCACGCGCCCCACGCCGGCGGCGGCCAGCCGCGCGGCGGCCGCGAGTCCAGCGGGGCCGGCACCGACGACGAGGACGTCGACACGGCGTACGTCCGTCATGGCCGCCCCCTTCCGAACGGCTTCCGGCGCCGCACCGGTTCCCCGGCGGACGGCTCCGGTCGCGCCTGCTCCCCACCGGACCGCTCTCCGCGCACCGCCTCCCCGCCCGCAGGTTTCCCTGCCACCGACTCGCCCTCGGGAAGGTGCCGTTCGAACAGCTCGCGCACCGCCGCCCCGCAGTAGAACCCCTGACACCGGCCCGCCCGGGCCCGGGTACGGCGGCGCAGGCCCTCCAGGGTGCGGGGCGGGATCGTCCCCGCGAGGGCGTCCCGGATCTCGCCGCGGGAGACGCGCTCGCAGTGGCACACGAGGGTGCCGTACTCGGGGTCGGCGGCGATGAGTTCGGGCCGCTGGTAGGGGCGCGGGAAGGCCTCGCCGAGGTTGGGCATGGTCACCGGCTCGGGCTCGCGCACCGGGCCGAGGTCGAGCCCGTTCCCGGCCAGCAGGCCGGTGACATGCGCGGCGATGGCCATCGACGCGGTCAGTCCGGTGGAGCGGATCCCGCCGACGGTGACGTACGACTGCTCGGGGTGGGCGGCGATGCGATAGTCCTCCTGCCCGGTGGCCGCGCGCAGCCCGGCGTAGACGGCGGTGACCTCCTCGTCCAGGAGGGCGGGCAGGATGCGGCGGCCCTTGGCCCTGAGGCCGGCCAGGCCGTCGGCGGTGGAGCCGGTGGCCCGCTTGTCGTCCAGGTCCTCGGCGGTGGGGCCGAGCAGCACGTTGCCGTAGACGGTGGGCGCGACCAGGACGCCCTTGCCGAGCGCGGTCGGGACGGGCAGGAGGATGTGCCGGATGAGCGGGCGGGCGAACTTGTCGTACACCAGGAGCTGGCCGCGGCGCGGGGTGACGGCGAAGTCCTCGTGGCCGAGCAGCCGGTCGAGGGTGTCGCAGTGGAGTCCGGCCGCGTTGACCAGGTGGCGGGCGTGCAGGGGTCCGCGGGAGGTGGTGAGGCGCTGGCCGTCCCGCCGGCTCACTTGTTCCACCGTGGTGTTCAGGTGCAGGTCCACTCCGGCGCGGACCGCCTGGGTGGCGTACGCCAGGGTCGTCGTCCAGGGGCAGATGATGCTCTCGCCGGGCACGTGCAGGGCGCCGAGCGCTCCGGGGCCGAGGTGGGGCTCGCGGGTGTAGAGCTCGTGGGGGCCCAGTCGGCGCGTCTCGTGGTAGCCGTTGCGCTCGGCCTTCTCGGCCAGCCGGGGCAGGGCGGCGAGCTGCTCCTGGTCCCAGGCGACCAGCAGGGCGCCGACGCGTTCGACCGGGATGCCGGACTCGGCCGCGTAGGCGCCGAGCCGGTCGTAGCCCTCGCGGACCAGC
Source organism: Streptomyces sp. NPDC052107 (assembly GCF_040680215.1). NCBI lineage: Bacteria > Bacillati > Actinomycetota > Actinomycetes > Kitasatosporales > Streptomycetaceae > Streptomyces > Streptomyces sp. NPDC052107. The sequence continues at coordinate 44,524 of NZ_JBFAWG010000043.1, read as the reverse complement.
CGGGCCTCCAGGGTTCCGGGGGCCGCGTCGAAACCGGTGTGCAGGATCGCCGTGTTGGCCTTGGAGGTGCCCTGCCCGACGTCGTCCTGGGCCTCGACCAGGGCGACGTGCAGGCGGGGGTGGCGGGCGAGTTCGCGGGCGACGGCGCAGCCGACGACCCCGGCGCCGACGATCACGACGTCGTACGTCCGTGTGGGCAGCGGGCCGTCCGCGGTGACGGTCATGAGCCGAGCAGGGCCTCTACGGCGGCGCGGAAACCGGCGCGGCGTTCGGCGGCCTGGTCGGCGGTGATGCGGGGTTCGTACACGGCGGCGGGCTTCCAGGCGGGCAGGGCCTGTTCGACGCCCAGGGTACGGTCCGCGCCGAGGCGGGCCAGGGCGGCCGCACCGAGTGCGGTCGCGTCGGGCAGCGCCGAGACCTCGACGGGGCGTTGCAGCAGGTCGGCCTGGGTCTGCATGAGCAGGGCCGAGCGGGTCAGGCCGCCGTCGACGCGGAGCGTGTCCAGCGGGGCACCGAGGTCGGCGGCGGCCGCGTCGGCGAGTTCGGCGACCTGGGCGGCGATGCCTTCGCACAGGGCGCGCACCAGGTGGCCGGGGCCGGTGTCGAGGCCGAGTCCGGTGAGCGAACCGCGCAGGTCGCCGCGCCACCAGGGGGCGGCGAGTCCGGCGAGGGCGGGGACGAAGGTGACGCCGCCGCTGTCGGGGACGGCGCCGCCGACGGGGTCGAGGTCGGCGGCGGAGGAGAGGACGCCGAGGTCGCAGAGCCAGCGGACGGCGGAGGCCGCGGTGTAGACCTGGCCGTCCAGGCAGTAGGCGGTGGTTCCGGCGAGCCGCCAGGCCACGCAGCTGACCAGGCCGGAGGTACCGCGCCGGGGCCGGTCGCCGCAGTGCGCGAGCAGGAACGCGCCGGTGCCGTAGGTGCACTTGGCGGCGCCGGGTGCGGTGACGCGCTGGGCGAGCAGGGCGGCCTGCTGGTCGACGATCAGTCCGGTGAGCGGGATCTCGCGGCCGAACGCCGTGGTGGTGCCGATGGGCTGGGCGTTGTCGGCGGGCTGCGGGAGCCGTTCGTCCGCCAGGCCGTACATCTCCAGCGCCCTCGGCGACCACTGCGCGCGGTCCAGATCGAGGAGCTGGGTACGGCCGGCGGTGGCGGCGTCGGTGGTGAAGGCGCCGGTGAGGCGGTGGACCAGCCAGGCGTCGGAGGTGGTGACGACGCCCTCGCGGGTGAGGTGGCGGCGGATCCAGGCCATCTTGGGCGCGGCGAAGTACGGGTCGAGGGGCAGCCCCGTCAGCTGCCGCAACTCCTCGGCGTGCTCGGCGAGTTCGGTGCACACGGTCTCGGCGCGCCGGTCCTGCCACACCAGGGCGTCGGTGAGCGGGCGGCCATCGGCCGGGTCCCAGGCGAGGACGGTCTCGCCCTGGTTGGCCAGGCCCAGCGCCACGACGCCCTCGCCGGCCTCGGCGAGCGCCTGCCGGCCGGCGTCGACCACGGAGTCGCACAGCCCGGCCGGATCCACCTCGACCAGTCCGCCGGGCAGATACCGGGGGCGGACCTCGGCGAATCCGGAACCCAGGACGCCGCGTTCCGGACAGACCACAAGAGCCTTGGTGCCGGATGTCCCCTGGTCGACGGCGAGCACCGGACCCGTCATCGCGCCCTGCCCCACTGTGCACCGAAGATCACCGCGCCAGCCTGCCGCCGCGGCGGGACGGCGTCAAGCACCCTCGGGTTTCCAACTGGCCTGAGTAAGTGGTTGAGTTGGCAACAATGGCAAGGCGGAACCCACGCCTCTATAGTGACCGCCGACCAGCGCCCCACCCCTCGATCGCCGCCCACAGGAGGGCTGTTGCCACGCCACCCCGCCAGCTCGCCCGCGCGCCAGTTGCCCGGGGCAGACGGCTGATGGCCAGAGAAGGACCCCGTCCCTCCTACGACCCCGCCGGTCCCGACCACGCCCTGCGCGCCGCCCTCCAGGACCTGCGCACCGGCCGCTGGATGGCCATGCGCACGCTGCTCGCGGATACTCCGCCCGGCCGGCAGTGGACCCAGCGCACCCAGGTCCTCGCGACGGCCGCCGCCGGCACCGACGTGGTGCGCGCCTGGCTCACGGAGGAGCCGGGCAGCGTCCACGCCGCGGTGATGCAGGCCCGGGTCGGGGTGGAACGGGCCCTGCGCGCCCAGCGCGAACGGCACCGCCGTACCCACGAGTTGTGGATCGAGGCCTGGGACGCCGCCCAGTCCGCCACGATGATCGCCCCGCAGGACCCGGTGCCCTGGGTGTGCCTGCTGGCGCTGGCCCAGCTGGATCCGGAGCAGCGCTGGGAGGAGCACCGGGTGCCCGCGCCCGAGCCGGTGCTGCCACCGGGCCCCTGGGGGCTGCTGGCCGAGGCCGGCCGGCGCGACCCGTACAACCGCGAGGCCCACCACCGGATGCTCCAGTTCCTGTACGCGCGCGGCGGATCGCGGCGGATCGCGGAGGCCGCCGCATACGCCCAGTGGGCCGCCGGGCAAGCCCCGCCGGGCTCGGCGCTGCACCTGCTGCCGCTGTACGTGCGCGTCGAGCGCTACCGGCGCGACAGCGGGCACGACGCGGCGCTCGACCTGCACTGGGTGGCGGAGGACGCGGCCCGGGAGGCGCGGCGCGCCCTGCACTCCTGGTTCGAGCAGACCCAGCGCGCCGAACGCTCGCTGCCGGACCTCAACCATCTGGCCCACGCGCTGTGGGGATCGCTCCAATTCCCCGACGCGGCAAGGGTGTTCGACGCCATCGGACCGTACTTCACGCCCCCGCCCTGGATGTACCGCACGCCCGACCGCGACCGTGCCGTGGAGGTCTTCGTCCAGGCCCGGGAACGCTGCCGGGCGTCCGCGGACGGCTCCCGCACCTGAACGGCCCCTGCTCCCCGACGCTCTCGACCCGGAGGTCCCCCGCATGTCCCCCACCCCCGAGCCCGCGCCCTCGCCGGGCCTGCCCCAGCAGGACGAGGAGAAGCGGCTGCGTGAACTCGGCTACCGGCCGGTGCTGGCCCGCCGCATGGGCGGTTTCGGCAACTTCGCGATCAGCTTCTCGGTGATCTCGATCCTGTCCGGCTGCATGACGCTGTACGGCTTCGGCCTGAACACCGGCGGCCCCGCCGTGATGCTGTGGGGCTGGGCGGGCGTCGGCCTGTTCGTGCTGTGCGTCGGCCTCGCGCTCGCCGAGGTCACCAGCGCCTACCCGACCTCGGGCGCCCTGTACTACATGGCGGACCGGCTCGGCGGCCGGCGCTGGGGCTGGTACACGGGCTGGCTGAATCTGCTCGGTCTGCTCGGTGCGATCGCCGGTATCGACTACGGCGCCGCCCTGTTCACCGGCGCGTTCGCCAACCTGCAGTGGGGCTTCACACCCACGCCCGGCAAGACCATGCTGATCTTCTGCGCCATCCTGCTGCTGCACGCGGTGCTGAACCTGTTCGGCGTCCGCCTGGTCAGCCTGCTCAACTCGGTGAGCGTGTGGTGGCATCTGGCGGGTGTCGCGGTCATCGTGGGCGCGCTCGCGATCGTGCCCGACCACCACCAGTCGGCGTCCTTCGTGTTCACGAAGTTCGTCAACGAGACCGGCTGGCACAACCCGCTCTACGTGGCGGCGATCGGCCTGCTGCTCGCGCAGTACACCTTCTCCGGCTACGACGCCTCCGCGCACCTGTCGGAGGAGACCTCGCAGGCCTCGGTGTCCGCGGCGCGCGGCATCGTGCGGTCCATCTGGGCGTCCTGGATCGCGGGCTTCGTCCTGCTCGCCGGCCTGACCTTCGCCATCCAGGACTACGACGCCACGCGCACCACCGACACGGGTGTGCCGCCGGCGCAGATCCTGCTCGACGGCCTGGGCACCGGCGGCGCCAGCGCGCTGCTGCTGGTGGTGATCGTCGCCCAGCTGTTCTGCGGCAACGCCGAGGTCGCGGCGGCCAGCCGGATGGTGTTCGCGTTCAGCCGCGACGGCGCCCTGCCCGGTTCGCATCTGTGGCGCAAGGTGAGTGGCCGCACCCAGACCCCGGTCGCCGCCGTCTGGCTGTCCGTCGTCGTGGCCGGTGTCCTCGCCCTGCCGTCGCTGTACTCGACGACCGCCTACAACGCGGTGACCGCCATCAACGTCATCGGCATCACCCCCGCCTACGCCATCCCCGTGCTGCTGCGGCTGCGCGCGGGCGACCGTTTCCGGCCCGGTCCGTGGCATCTGGGCCGCTGGAGCCGGCCGATCGGCTGGATCGCGGTGGTCTGGGTGACCTGTGTGACCGTGCTGTTCTGCCTGCCGCAGGCCTCGCCGGTCACCGTCGACACGATGAACTACGCGTCGGTGGCGCTCGCCGTCGTCCTGGTCCTCGCGACCGTCTGGTGGTACGTCGCCCGCCGTTCGTACGGCACGCCCACCGCCGCCGCGTACGGCAGCGACCTCGACCAGGCCGAACTCGCGGAGGGCATCGTCTGAACAACCTGCGCGAAGACGCCGGTCCGGGTGCGAACTGGTGTTCCGGATACGGCAGGATGAACGATCGCGTCGGTCAAGGGTGTTCCTCCGGCCGGCGCGATCGCACATCCCGCACATCGAGCAGGTGACAACGTGACGAGACTTGACAACTCCGCAGCCGACGCGCGCCCCGGAGGTGACCGGTGAACCGCGCGCTGACCCTGGACGACCTCGTCCTCGCCGGAATCGCGGTGGCGGCGGGTCTGGTGCTCGCCTTCTTGTCCCGCACCCTGCTGCGCTGGCTCGCCAAGCACGCCAAGCGGACCCGCTGGAGCGGCGACGACGTGATCGTGGACGCGCTGCGCTCGGTCGTGCCGTGGGCGGCGATCGCGGGCGGCGCGGCGGCGGCCGCGGTCGTGCTGCCGCTGACGCGTACCGTGCAGCACCACACCGACCAGCTCCTGGAGGTGTGGCTGATCTTCGTGGTGACCCTGTCCGCGGCCCGGGTGATCGCGGGTCTGGTCCGCACGGTCACCCAGTCCCGCTCGGGCGTGGCGGGCTCGGCGACCATCTTCGTCAACATCACCCGGGTCCTGGTCCTCGCCATCGGCTTCCTGGTGGTCCTGCAGACCCTCGGCATCTCCATCGCGCCCCTGCTGACCGCCCTGGGCGTCGGCGGTCTGGCGGTCGCCCTCGCCCTGCAGGACACCCTCGCCAACCTGTTCGCGGGCATCCACATCCTGGCCTCAAAGACCGTCCAGCCGGGCGACTACATCCGGCTCGGCAGCGGCGAGGAGGGCTATGTCGTCGACATCAACTGGCGTCAGACGACGGTCCGCCAGCTCTCCAACAACCTGGTGGTCATCCCCAACGGCCAGCTCGCCAAGGCCAACATGACCAACTACACGCATCCCGAGCAGCGGTTGACGGTGCTGGTGCAGGTGGGCGTCGGCTACGACTCGGACCTGGAGCACGTGGAGCGGGTCACGGCGGAGGTCGTCGCCGAGACCATGCGCGAGGTCGAGGGCGCCGTGCCGGACCACGAGCCCGCCATCCGCTTCCACACCTTCGGCGACTCCCGCATCGGATTCACGGTGATCCTCGGCGTCGGCGAGTTCAGCGACCAGTACCGCATCAAGCACGAGTTCATCAAGCGCCTCCACCGCCGCTACCGCGCGGAGGGCGTCAGCATCCCGGCGCCCACCCGGACGGTGGCGCTGCAGCAGGGTGCGGTGGTGATCCCGCAGCAGCGCAGCGGCGAGGAGCTGGCGCCGCCCGCCCGGGGCGACTAGGCCGTCTTCGCACAGGCCGGCCCGCACGACCCGGCGACGCTGACCACGCGGTGCCGGTCGTGCGGGTCAGGACCCTGCTACGGGCTCTCGGCGGATTCCCTGCCCTGTACCACGCATAGGGCCCAGATGATGAACGCGGACAGCGCGATCACCACGACGGACCACACCGGGTAGTACGGCAGGGACAGGAAGTTGGCGATGATCACCAGTCCGGCGATGGCCACGCCGGCGACGCGTGCCCACATCGACGGCGTGAACAGGCCGAAGCTGACGATCACGGCGATCGCGCCCAGGACCAGATGGATCCAGCCCCAGCTGGTGAGGTTGAACTTGAAGACGTAGTTCGGCGTCGTCACGAAGACGTTGTCCTGGGCGATCGCCATGATGCCCCGGAACACGCCGAGCAGCCCGGCGAGCAGCAGCATGACGCCCGCGAAGGCGGTCAGGCCGCCCGCCCATGCCTGCCTGGTGCTGCGGGTGTGGGCGCGGGCGGAGGGGGTCGTGGTCATAGCAGGCCTCGATTCGTTCTCGTGGGCGCGCCTCAGCGCCCGGTGGAGGTGGGTACGGACTCGCCGCCGCGCCGGACCGGGCCGGCGTCGCTGAGGACAAGCTCCTTGGCCCTGCGGAACTCGTCGTCGGTGATGTCACCGCGGGAGCGCATGGCGGAGAGCTTGGCGAGTTCGTCGGCGCTGCTGGTGCCGGTCGCGCCCTGCGCGGTCTGCCGGACGTAGGAGTCGAACGCCTCCTGCTGGGCGCGCGCCTGCGCCACCTCCCGCTGTCCCATGCCCTTGCCGCGGGCGATCAGGTAGACGAAGACACCCAGGAAGGGCAGCACCACACAGAAGATCGTCCAGCCGGCCTTGCCCCAGCCGCCCATGTCGTCGTCGCGGAAGATGTCGACGATGACCCGGAACAGCAGGACGAACCACATGATCCACAGGAAGAACACCAGCATGGACCAGAAGACACCCAGGACCGGATAGTCGTACGCGAGATAGTTCTGCGCGCTCATGTCTTTCCTCCATCCAGGGCACCGGCTCGCCGGGGTCGCCGAGCCGGTCCCCGCCGTTCTCACCATGCACACGGTCAAAGCGGCGCGTCCTCACCCGAGGCGGGTGATCGTGCGCCCCGTTCAGTCGGTGGGGCCGGGTGCGCCCGGCAGCGCCCCGCTCCTGCGCAGCGCGGCCCGCCACGTGAAGGCGACCGCCAGCTCGACCAGGCCCAGCAGCACGAGCCACAGACCTAGCAGCCGGGTCAGCGCCCGCGCCGACTCGGCGGGCAGCGCCAGCACCGCGATCCCGGCGACGATGCCGAGCAGCGCGGCACCCAGGACGACACCCCGGTGCGGCAGGTCCCTGGCGGCGATCGCCGTGTAGAGGGTGAACACGCCGGACACCAGCCACACGAGCCCGACGACCAGCGCCAGCGCGGTGATGGTCTGCAGCGGATGGCGCAGGCAGAGCACGCCTGCCAGGACGTACAGCACGGCGACCAGCAGGCCGGGCAGCCGGTCTGCGTGGTCCTCCCGAGCGAACGCCGTCACAAACCGGATCGCGCCGCCGAGCAGCAGGTAGAGGCCGAGGACGACGGCGAGGACGTGCAGCGTCTCGTCCGGCCAGACGAGGATCAGCACGCCCGGTACGAGCGTCACGATCGCCGACGCCAGGATCCAGGTCCAGGAGCGGGCGATCATCGCCATGGCCTGTGCGGGGCCGGTGCCCGCCGCGCCGGGCGGATACGACAGCCCGGCCCGCGGTTGCTGTCCACGCGGTTCGGTCATGGCTCCTCCTCACACGCTCGGCACCGGCCGCGCGCGCACTGCCGGCGGGGCGGCCCGCGGCCCTGGAGCGGACAGCATTCCCGGGGGATCCGCCGCGGCGGATCACCCGCCGCGGGTGATCCCTCCACCCGGACCGGGCGGTGGGGTGGAGCGGCGGGCGCTCGGCCCGTGTTCCCCGGCCCCGCGCGACCCGGGACCGGCGGCGAGAGGCGGGCCGCAGGACCAGGAGGGTGGATCATGGCCGCACCGAGTGCCGTCACCGTCGCTTCGTCGCCGGCCGACCGGGCGGCCCACGGCAGGAGGGCGCGGGGGCACGCACCGCGCTCGGGCCACGGCGTGTTCGAGGCCGCACCGGACCGACCGGACGTGGTCGACGTACTGGAGCGTCAGTCGGTCACTCGGGTGCCGGACTTGGTGCCGATCCGCTACGGCCGCATGCTCGAATCCCCCTTCCGTTTCTACCGTGGCGCGGCGGCGGTCATGGCGGCGGACCTGGGCTCGCTGCCCGGGACCGGGCTCCAGGTCCAGCTGTGCGGGGACGCCCATCTGCTGAACTTCGGGCTGCTGGCCTCCCCGGAACGGCATCTGGTGTTCGACATCAACGACTTCGACGAGACGTTCCCGGGCCCGTTCGAATGGGACGTCAAGCGGCTGGCGGCCAGTCTCGCCGTCGCGGGACGGAACAACGGCTTCACGCAGAAGGAGCAGGACGACGCGGTGCGCACCTGCGTGCGGGCCTACCGGGAGAGGATGCGGGAGTTCGCCGGCATGCGCACCCTGGACATCTGGTACGCCCGGGACGACGCCGACCGGATGCGCGGGCTGCTGGCGGCCTCGATGGACGAGGAGTGCAGGCGTCGCACGGCCGAGGCGGCCACCCGCGCCCGTTCCCGGACGCATCTGCGGGCCTTCGCCAAGCTCACCCGGCTCACCCCCGAGGGCCGCCGGATCGCCGCGGACCCGCCGCTGCTCACCCCGCTGCGGGAGCTGCGGGAGCTGCGGGGCGAGACCTCCCCCGACGAGGAGGACAAAGAGCTCCAGGCGCTGCTGGAGTCGTACGCGCGCACCCTGCCCGCGGACCGGCGGCACCTGCTGGGGCACTACCGGCTGGTGGACATGGCGCGGAAGGTGGTGGGGGTCGGCAGTGTCGGCAACCGGTGCTGGATCCTGCTGCTGCTCGGCCGGGACGACGACGATCCGCTGCTGTTGCAGGCCAAGGAGGCACAGGAGTCGGTGCTCGCGGCGCACACGGGCGGCGAGCGGTACGACAACCAGGGCCACCGGGTGGTGGCCGGGCAGCGGCTCATCCAGGCGGCCAGTGACATCTTCCTGGGCTGGACGCACGTCGCGGGCCTCGACGGGCGTCACCGGGACTTCTACGTACGGCAGTTGTGGGACTGGAAGGGCAGCCCCAGGCCGGAGACCTGGGACCCGGATCTGCTGAGCCTGTCCGGCCAGGTGTGCGGGGCCGCCCTGGCACGGGCCCATGCGCGGTCCGGAGATTCCGTCGCCATCGCGGCCTATCTCGGGGCCGGGGACCGCTTCGACCGCGCGCTGACCGGGTTCGCGCAGGCCTATGCGGACCGCACCGAGCGGGACTTCGAGGCGCTGCGCGAGGCCGTCCGCTCGGGCCGGATCGTGGCGGCCCATCTGTGAGGAACGGCCGTCCGGGCGGTCGCCGGGCGCCGGTCACTCCGGCAGCTGGCGCATCTCCACGACCCGGAGTCCCAGCGACTGGCAGCGGTTCAGCAGCCCATAGAGGTGCGCCTCGTCGATGACGGGACCGAACAGCACCGTCTGACCGGACATCATCACGTGATCCAGCTCCGGAAAGGCCTTGGTGAGGGTCTCCGACATCTGTCCGTCGACGCGGATCTCGTAGAGCATGGGCCGTTCTCCCGCCGCGTGCTGCGGTCTTGCCTGCGATCCTGCTCCGCCCGGCCGCACCGGGGCTCACCCGGCACAGGTGATTCCCGGGGGCCCGGGCCTCAGTGCGTCAGAGTGATCTTGAACATGGTGATCGCCAGGCCGAGCAGCAGATTGACCGCGGCGGTGCCCGCCACCAGGCTCCAGGACGCGCCCGCCTGCCGTGCGCCGGCCGCTGACCAGCCGACCTGGCCGGTCACGGCAACGGCGACCGCCAGCCAGACCGCGCCGTCGACGCCCAGGCCGAGCAGCGGGCTGACGGCGACGGCGAGGGCGGGCGGGACGGCCGCCTTGACGATCGGCCACTCCTCCTGGCACACCCGCAGGACCGTTCGCCGGTCCAGTGCCCGTTGTGCCAGACGGGCGCCGAACAGCTGGGCGTGGACGTGCCCCACCCAGAAGACGAGGCCGGTGAGCAGCAGCAGGACGACCAGTTCAACGCGGGGGAACTTTCCCAGCGCGCCGGCGCCGATCACCACCGACGCCGCGAGCATCGATCCGTACACGGCACCCGTGTAGTCAGCGTGGGCGCGGCGCTCGGCACGGCGTTCCCGTGCCTCGCTGCGGCCGGTGGAGGACATCGCCGCGCCTTCGCGCTCACTCCTCGGCGCCGGCCACTCGGGCCGGTGCGCCGCCCTTCGCCGGCTGCGGCCGGCGGGCCGGCGCGGTCGGCAGGTGCGGGGTGACGAGGAGGCTCGCGAGGGTGATGCCTCCGGTGGCGAGGATCGCCGCCCTCAAGCCGTCGAGTTGGGCCGAGGCGTACGCGGAGGTGAGGGCGTCGGCCTCGGACGGTGGCAGTCCGGCGCGCTGGGCGGCCGAGCGCACCTGGTCGGTGGGCACGAAGCTGATCCCGGCCTCCAGGCGGACACCGGTCTGCTGCCGGGTCTCGGCCGACAGCTGGGGATGGCTCTCCACCCCGGCGGTGAACGCGTGCGCCAGCGCGCCGATGAGCATCGACCCGATGAGCGCGGTACCCAGCGCCGAACCCAGGTTCTGCGCCGTGAACTGCAGGCCGCCCACCTCGCTGCGCTCCGCCTCACCGGCACTCGACTGGACGACGTTGCCCAGCTGGGAGGCGAGCAGCCCCATGCCGATGCCGAGCACCGCCATCGCGCCGGCGAACTGCGCGTTGTCGATCTCCGGTTCGATGGTGGCGAGCAGCCATACGATGGCCACGGCCAGCGTCAGCAGGCCCAGCCGCACGACCCGGCGCGGCCCCATGGTGCGGCCGAGCCGGGCGGCACCGAGGGAGGTGACGAGCATCGTGACGGACACCGGCAGCAGCCGCAGCCCCGTCTGGAAGGCGTCGAATCCCTGCACCACCTGCAGGTACAACGGGATGGTGAAGAACAGTCCGAGCAGGATCAGGTTCTGGCTCAGCAGGGTGAGCAGACCGGAGCGCAGGGGCGGCCGGCCGAACAGGGACAGGTGCACCAGGGGGTCGGCGCCCGTGGCCTCCCGCCTGCGGTCCCAGCGCACGAAGAGGGCCAGCACGGCCACCCCGGCGGCGACGACGAAGAGGGTGGGCGCGAAGCCCAGCACCGTGAAGGGCGGGTTGCGCGGGTGCACCCAGCCCCAGGTGCTGCTCTGCAGCACACCGAGCACGCCCAGCCCCAGTCCACCCGCCGAGAGCACCGCGCCGACGACGTCCAGCCGGGGCGGCGGTCCGGTTCGCGCGGCCTCCTTGATCACCCGGTGGCACAGCAGGACGACGAGGACGACCACGACCTCGCCCGCGAAGACGAGCCGCCAGGTCAGATACGTCGTCACCCAGCCGCCCAGCAGCGGGCCGACCGCGATTCCGGCACCCGCCAGACCGCCGATCACGCCGTAGGCCACGGCCCGGTCCTTGCCGCGATAGGCCTCGGCGACCAGGGCCGCCATCGCGGGCAGCACCATCGCCGCGCCGAGTCCCTCGATGACCGACCAGCCGAGGGCGAGCACCCACAGGGTGGGCGCCACGGCGGTGAGCGCCGAACCGGTGCCGTAGACGATCAGGCCGAGCAGGAACAGCCGACGCCGGCCGTGGATGTCGCCGAGCCTGCCTCCGATGATCATGAACGCTGCCATGACCAGCGCGTACAGCGTGATGACGGCCTGGATGGCGGTGACCTCGGTGTGGAAGTCCTCGACCAGTTGGCTGATGGAGACGTTCATGACGGACGTGTCCAGGACCATCAGGAACTGGGCCGTCCCGAGCACGATCAGAGTTCGCCAGTGTCCCATGGTGTCCACCACCTCGCCGCGTACTCCCGCCACCTTCAGGGGAGCGGGCGGTGCCGCTGCGCGCCTCACCCGTCACGGGCGAGACGCCCGGCCCCCGGTCAGATCAACCCGTGCTCGCGGGCCCGGCGCACCGCCTCGGCGCGCCCGTTCACACCGAGTTTCCGGTAGGCGCTCTTGAGGTGGGTCTTCACCGTGTTGACCGAGACGTACAGGTCGGCGGCGATCTCCTCCGCGGACATCAGGTCGGCCAGCCTGCCCACGACCTCGCGTTCGCGTCCGCTCAGCTCCTCGACGACCGGCGACAAGGGGTCCACGGCCGCCGCCGGACCACCGGGCGAGGCCGGGGCGGACAGGGTGAGCCAGCCGGCGGCCAGGCCCTGCAGCGGCGGTGTGTCCAGCAGGTGCCGGATCCGCGGTCCGGCTTCGAGGAAGGGGCGCCGCAGCCGCTCGCGCCGGGCCTCCCGCAGTGCGCGGGCGAGCAGTGTGCGCGCGGTGGCGACGTCGGACTCCTGAGCGGCCTCGGCGCGCACCAGGGCGGCCCGGACGGTCGCTCGCGGGCCGGTGCGGCCCTGGGTCCGCATGTGGTCGAGCAGGTCGATCGCCCCTTCGTGGTCGCCCGCTGCGAAGCGGGCCCAGGCCATCTCCGCCGCGCACCCGGGCTCACCGTCGCAGGACACGTCGTCGAGCACCTTCAGGGCGCTGTCCGGGCGGCCCTCGGCCAGATGGGCCGCGGAGGCGACCAGCGCCGTCTGCGCCTCCGCCCAGGGGGAGGTCACCAGGACCGGTACGTCGAGGTCGGCCGCCGCCGCGGCGGCCCGTGGCTCGCCCCGCGCCAGCGGCAGAAGTGCCGCCGCGAGGGACCGGCCGGCGGCCGTCACCGGATCGGCCGGGGCTGCCGAGTCCGCCACCTCGTCCAAGAGGGCCTGGGCCTGGGCCAGTTCGCCGCGATCGACGGCCACGGCCGCCAGCACCAGCTGCCCGAGGCCGGAGCCGCAGGACCGGGGGCGGCCGAGGCCGTACCGCTCCGCTTCCCGCAGGGCCGCCCGCGCCTTGCGCTCCGCCCGGCACAGCCAGCCGTTGAGGTAGTCGATCAGCGCCAGCTGCGCGAGGGCGTCCTCGCGTGGCAGCGCCGTGGAGACGCCGCTGCGGCATCCGGCCACCTCGGACAGGGCGGCGCGCGCGTCGTCGAAGTGCCCGGCCCACAGCCGGGCCGAGCCCAGGTGGGTCAGCAGCAGGGCGGTGAACTCGGGGTGCTTCTCCAGCAGCTGGGCGGAGACTTCGGCGCGCAGTTGCCCGGCCGTCGCCACGGCCTGTTCGGCCATGCCGGGCGAGCCGGTCAGCCGGGCCGCCAGGGACTGCAGCAGCACACAGCTCAGCCGGCCCGCGGCGTCGGTCTGCGCGCCGAGGCGCTCCTCGGCCCGGCGCAGATGGACCAGGCCGCGTTCCACGTCGGACGCGGACAGTTCGCGCGCGGCGCGCACGAGGTCCGCCGCCGCGTTCGTCGCCTCGGGCCCCATGCGGGAGAACAGCTCGGTGAGGTCGCTCGCGCGCAGGCCGGTGAAGAGCTGGCCGATCGCCAGGTCGTCGACGAGGGTCTGGGCGGTGAGGTTCCAGTCGCCCGCGGCGGCGCCGTGCGACAGTGCCTCGGCCAGGGCACCGGAGCCGCGCAGCCATTGCGCGGCGCGCCGGTGGAGTTCGGTCTCGAGCCCTGGCGAGCGGACCCTCAGATGGACCCGGAGGATCTCACCGAACAGCGGGTGCAGGCGGTACCAGGAGTGCCCGAGGTCCTCCACGAACGCGTTCTGGCCGTGCAGTGCGGCGAGGTCCTGCTCGGCGCCGCCGCGCCCGGTCAGCTCCGCCACCAGTGCCGGGGTGAACCTTTCCACGACGCTGACGCGCAGCAGGAGATCCTGTGTGCGGGCCGGCTGCCGTTTCAGCACCTCCGCCAGCAGGAAGTCGGCGATCGGGCTGCGGCCCGCCTCGAAGTCCTTCAAATACGTCTCGGGGTCCGGGCTCTGCCGGGCGGCCAGGGCGCACAGGCGCAGCCCGGCGGCCCAGCCTCCGGTGCGCTCCACCAGGGCACGGGTGGCCTCCGCGGGAAGCCGCAGCCCGTGCAGGTCCAGGAGCGCGGCGGCCTCGTCGTCGGTGAAGGCCAGCTCGGCGTCCCGGATCTCGGTCATCGCCCCGGCCGCCCGGTAGCGGTGCAGCGGCAGCAACGGCTCGGTGCGGGTGACGAGGACCAGGCGCAGTCCCTGACCGGCGTGGTGCAGGACGAACTCCAGCTGTTCCGCGATCCGTGCCGAGGTCACCCGGTCGAACTCGTCCAGCACGAGGACGACGGGCCGCTCCCGCCCGCTCAGTTCGTCGGCGAGACGGGCCAGCAGCTTGCGGTCCACGCGATTCGCCTCGCCGGGGCAGCCGAGGTCGGCCGGGAGCGGTACCACGGCGGCCCGCAGGGCCTGGAGCACATAGGCCCAGAAGACTCCGCCGCCCTGGTTTCCCACCTCGTTGGTGAACCAGGCGACCGGTTGTCCGAGCCGGGCGGCCCAGTCCGCGACCAGCAGGGTCTTGCCCGCGCCGGCCGAGCCGTTGACCATCGTCAGGGGGGTCTCGAAGGCCTGGTCGAGGCGTTCGGCGAGCCGTGGACGGCGCAGGAACGTGGCCGGCGTGGCCGGCAGGGCGAACCGGGTCTGCAGAAACGGCTCTCCCATGGGATCGACGTGCGTGACGGCCGATCGCCTCGTCTGCTTCTGCCGCGTGGTCACAGGGTCACCGCCCTGTCGTCGGGCTTGCGGAGCGGGCTCCACTCGATCAGGATCCCAGCCTTTCGGCCGTCCCGCAGTTCGCACCTGGCCGCTCGGCCCGTCCACGCCTCCCGGCACCGCACCCGAAGGTCCCTGAGCCGGCCGCGGTCGCCGGGCCGGCTCCGGTGAACGCCGCTGTCAGCGCTCCTTCCCGGGCCGACCCGGCGCGCCGCGGGACGCCTCCAGCTGCACCCTGCCCGCGGCCGCCAGCAGCGCGAGCAGCGCCAGGACGCCGAGCAGGACGAGGACCAGCAACAGGACGGTGAGGGCCGTCGGGTGGTTCCAGAGCGCGAAGACGAGCGCGATGATCAGCAGGGCGAGGAGCGAGACGGCCCGGCGGTAGGCCAGCACGTACGCGCCGACACGCCCGGCGCTGATGTGATGGCCGGCCGCCCAGCGCGCCGCGGTGTCCGCCGTCTGGTCGGAGTAGCCGCGGACGGCCACGGGCAGCCGTCCCGGACCCACGAGATAGGCGCCCAGGGCGATGGCCACGCCCAGGACGACGGCCGTACGGAGGCTGACCCGCAGAAAGCGCAGCAGCGTGTCGAAGACGGCCGCCGCCGCGGCCCTCGACAGCACTTCGGGCGGCAGGTGATTGAGGTAGTAGTCGCGCGCCACGACCAGGCCGAGGGCCACCACCAGGCAGGCGAAGGCGGCGCCCAGCGCGGTGCGCGCCAGGGCCCGGCGCCGGTGGCGGGCCAGGAAGACCCCGGCGGCACCGAAGAGAACGACGAGCACCGGGAACCAGTTCCCGACGACGTCGAGGAGGCGGGCGCCCTTGCGGAGCTTGCCGAGCTCGTCGGAGTGGAACAGCACCAGTTGCTTGTTCACCTGCGGGATCCTGGCGGCGGGTTTCAGGCCGGCGTCGACGAGCTCGTTCTTCACCCGGTCGACGGCCGTACCCACATCCAGGGTGACGGTGTCGTCGCTGACGCCGAACGCACCGCGTCCCTTGCCGGTCAGGGCGTGCACGACGGCGTTGTGGGCGGCGCGGTTGGCGTTGCGCCACACCGTCACGAAGACGTCGCTGTGGACGACGCGGGTGGCGATCTTGGTCACGGCCGTGTCGACGGCGGAGTCGATCGTCGGTCCGAGCCGGCTGACCGCGTCGGCGGCGAGCGGCGGCAGGCCCTGGGACCGCAGCCAGGAGGCGATGTCCCCGGCGACCCGCTTGCCGTCGACGTAGGCTCCCACCACCTCGGTGATCCGGTGGACCGCCGCGTCCTGGACGGCCGGTTCGGTGGCCAGCGGCGCGACCGTGGACACATAGCGGTCGGTGTCGAGCGCGATGTCGTGCACCCAGGTGGCCAGCAGCGCGACGGGTACGAGGATGCAGGTCAGCACGATGAGCGCGGCCGAGGCGGTGGTGCGCGCGACGCGGCCCGCGGAGCGGCCCACCGGCGGCTGTTCACGGTCCGACGCAGGTGGCACCGGATAGGGCCGCTGCGGGTCCTGACCCGGCCGGTCCGCCTCCCCGCCCGCCCGGTCCGAGCCGTTGTCCGCCCGGTGCGCGGCCGCGTCCGGCCCCTGCGCGTCCTCCGGCTGGTGCGCGGCCCCGTCCCGTCCCGGCCCGTCCCCCGGCTGGTGCGGGTCCGGCTCCGGTGGCTGCGGGTCGGGCGGCTTGTTCACGGGACCTCCGGCCGCGGGGTGGCGTGCCTGAACATCCCCATTCCGGCAGCCCCGTGGACATCGCGCGCGCCGGGTGGACCGTACGGGCGACACCGCACCCCACGGCGAGGCTTCACGAGCCCCGCGCCGCGCGTTCGCGCAGCGGAGGCGGGCTGCCGAGGCGGCCTGCCAGGAAGGGCTCCTGCGCCACTACTGCGCCCGCGCTGACGCCGACGGCCGCGGCGACGCACACCACGATCAGCCAGGACAGGAGCACGAACACGGAGCCCACGGAACCGTAGTCGGCCAGGGCGCGGTCGAGGGCCCGCGGCATGTACAGACGCGCGGTCACCGCCACCGCGGTGAGGAGGGTCGCCGTGATCAGGGCGCCCGGCAGCAGGGGCTTCCAGCCGACCAGGCCGCCGAGCAGCAGATGCTGGGTCCACCACCACAGGCCCACCTGGCTGACCCAGGTGAGCGGGATGCCGAGCCAGGCGCCGGTTCCGAAGCCGTCGCGCAACGGGCCCTGGAGCACCAGGACACCGAGCCACAGGGCCAGCCAGGCCAGCCACCGCCAGGGGGCGGTCCGGGTTCCGGTGCGCGGGATCTCCCAGGCTCGCTTGCACAGGCGTTGCATCGCCCGGCTGACGGCGGTGGCCGACAGCAGCACCATCAGTCCGCCCACCACGCCGGTGGTCTGCTTCAGGTCGCCGGACGTGGGCTGGAGCACCTGCTCCAGCTCGGCACGCGACTTGCCGGTCAGTCCGAAGACCGCTGTCACGGAGGCGATCAGCTGATGGCGCACCGCCTCCGGAGCGCACGCCGCGAACACGAACAGCAGGGGGACCGCGGCCAGGAAGCACTGCGCCGCGAGGCGCGTGGCGGAGTCGAAGATGTTCACGGACACCATGCGGTCCGCGAGATGCGTGACCACGGGGAACCGGCTTTCCGCCCGCCGGTGGACCGATGTCGCCCAGGCGGCCAGCTTCTTGGCACGCCCTGCCGTCGCCATCAGGGTCCCGGGGGGAGACTCTGCGGGCACGCCCGGCCCCCGCCCGCTGACGGCACCCCGACGGTCGGCATGACATCGCTCCTTTCCCTGGGAACCAGGGTGGAGGGACGAGCGCCCCACGGCACTCCGGCGCCCGGCCGATGGGCAGCTGCCCGCCGCCACCGCCCGCTGAATATGCGGGCGGTGGCGCCGCGTGGTGGACTGGAAAGGCAACGGGGGGCCGGCGAGCGTCGGCCGGGGGGCGACGGGCGGGCGAGCGGTACCCTCCCCTGCGCCTCATGAGGAGAAGCCATGGACAGCGTCGAAGAGATGGGGCCCGTCGACTACCTGGTCATCGAGTTCCCCGGCAACCGAATGACGGGAGAGGCGTTCCCGCTGCTGGTCGACCTCGTCGACCGCGGGATCGTCCGGATCATCGACCTCGCCTTCGTGCGGAAGGAGACCGACGGCTCGGTCGTCGGACTGGAGTTGCAGGACCTGGGCGACGAGACCGATCTGACGGTGTTCGAGGGAGCCTCGGCCCGGGTGCTCGACCAGAGCGACCTCGAGGAGGCGGCCATCGCGCTGGAGCCGGGCAACTCGGCCGCGGTGCTGGTCTACGAGAACCTGTGGGCGGCTCCCCTGGCCGGCGCGCTCAGGCGCAGCGGAGCGCAGCTCGTCGCAAGCGGCCGGATACCCGTGCAGGCTCTGCTGGCGGCGCTGGACGCCACGGAGGAGACGGTGCCGCCCGGCGGTTCCGCGGCTGCCTGAACCGGAGTGTCCCGTATCCCGCCGCATCGACCCATGGAGATGACCGAACATGCCCGGACTGCTTCGCGGCGTCGCCCGCACGGCCGTCGTCGCCGGTACCGCCACCGCCGTGTCCAACCGCGTCTCACGGCGGCAGGCCGGCCGGTGGGCTCAGCAGGACTACGAACGACAGCAACAGTACGAGCAGCAGTACGCACCACCGCGGTACGCGCAGCCGCAGCGGGCGGCGCCGCCCGCTCCCGCCGCACAGCCGGCCGCGGCCGCCGACGACATGACCGAGAAGATCGCTCAGCTCAAGCAGCTGGCGGACCTGAAGGCCCAGGGCGTCCTGAGGAACGAGGAGTTCGCGAGCCAGAAGCGCCTGCTCCTGGGCTGAGCCACGTCCCCACGACGTACGCTCGGCACAGCATGACCACCTCGCCCGACCCGCGTTCGCTGGACCGGAAGCTGGACGCGATCGCCCGCCAGCCGTTCCGGGCCGGGTTCCGTCTGCGCGGCCGGGACCGGGCGACCGCCGAGCTGAAGGGCCCGGCGACGATCCGGTGGCATGCCTACGACCTGATCGCCAGGCGGCTCGCGCCGGCCGAGCCGTACAAGGACGGCAAGCAGACGCCGTACCGCGGTCACCCGGTCTTCGTCGCCCAGCACGCGACGGCGACCTGCTGCCGGGGCTGTCTGGAGCGCTGGCACGGGATTCCCAAGGGGCGGGAGCTGACGCGTGTCGAGCATGTGTACGTGGTGGACGTGATCTGCCGCTGGATCGAGCGGGAGATGACGGGCGGGACCGGTCCAGGTCCCGCCCGTCACCGCTGATCAGAGCGTCGCGGAGTTCTCGTGCCAGTGGCCGCCGCGCCTGCTGTGCGGGGCCATGAGCGAGGAGGTGACCGGGGTCACCGTCCAGTCGGGGTGGCCCGGCATGCGCGGGGTCTTCGTGCCGTACAGCCAGTCGCGCAGGAAGCCGGACTGGTCCTGGCCGGAGACCTCCGAGGCGACGGCGATGAAGTCGGCCGTGGACGCCGAGGAGTTGCGGAACCGGTCCAGGAAGGTGCGCTCGACGGCGTGGAAGACGTCCTCGCCGACCAACTGGCGGAAGGCGTACAGGACGAGGACGCCGCCCAGATAGCGCTGGCTGTCGAAGAGGTTCGTGGCGTTGGGGGCGGCCACCGGACCGGAGTCGTGGCGCCACTGGTCGCCGCGGGCGTAGGTGTCCTTCATCCGGGCCTCCATCGTGGTGAGCCCGAGGGAGTCGGTCCAGCCGCGCTCGTAGCGGTAGAGCAGCCCGTAGAAGTCGGCGTGTCCCTCGTTCAGCCACAGGTCGGCCCAGGTGGCGGGGCTGACCAGGTTGCCGAACCAGGAGTGGACCAGCTCGTGCATCATGTGCGAGCCGATCTTCTTCTCCTCCTGGAGCAGGAAGTTCGGCTTGTACAGGGTGAGGGTCTGGGTCTCCAGGCCGGTGAAGTCGAAGGCGTTCGGGTCGTCGGAGTTGCACGGCAGCAGGCCGTACGTCTCGAACGGGAAGGCGCCGAGGCGGTCCTCCAGCCACGTCACCAGGCCGGGGGTGAGCGCGAGGGCCGGTTCCAGGGCGGCGGCGCGGGCCGACGGGACCACGTCGCGCAGGGGCAGGCCGTGCGGTCCCTGCCGGTCCTTGATCACATAGTCGCCGACGGTGATCTGGACGAGTTCCGTGGCGATCGGCGACAGGGAGCGGTACGAGTACGCCGTGCGGCCGCCGCTCAGGCTCTCGGTGCCGGTGAGCACGCCGTTCGCGACCCCGCGCAGCCCGTTCGGGACCGTGATGCGGAAGGTGAAGTCGGCCTTGTCCGAGGGGTGGTCGTTGCACGGGAAGACGGTGTGCGCGGAGTTCGGCTGCGGGCAGATCGCGAAGCCGTCCGGGGTGGGCACCCAGGCCGTGTGCGAGAGGGTGCCGCGCGGGTCGGCGAAGTAGCCGACCCGGACGGTCGCCACCGCGTTCGCCGCGAGCGGCCGGGCGGGCGTGATCCGCAGTTTCTCCTGGCCCTCCTCCCAGACGGCCGTCGTGCCGCAGACCGTCACGGAGCGTATGTCCAGGCCGAGCGCGTCGAGCGAGAAACGGGTCAGCGCCCGGGTCGTGCGGATCTTGAGGGTGGCGGTGCACTCCACCCGCTGGGTCGTGGGGTCGTAGGCGAGGTCGAGGTGGTACGACGACACGCGGTAGCCGTCGTTGCCGAGGGCCGGGAAGACAGGGTCGCCGAGGGTCTCGGGGCCCGGCTCCCCCGTGCGCCTGGCCGTGCCGGCCGCCAGGGCGGGGGAGCCGACGGTCAGCGCCGTGGCCGTACCGACGAGGGCGGCCGCCGGGGCCGTCACTCTGCTGCGATATCTCATGGTCCGCCTTCGCTCGGGCGGCCGGGTGGTCGGTCCGGCCGCCGGTCGGTGACGATCACCCGTGGTCTGCGGGTGAGGATCACCCGTGGTCTGCGGGTGATCATTTGTCATGACCACCAAAGGCGGGTTGCGGTTGCGCCGACGCGGCACGTTTTCCGGCCGGGACGGCCGGGACCCCTGTCGAGCCGGCCCCCATCACGAGATATCTTGATGTCGAGCAATGTTGCAGACGTGGAGCGGAGCACCCGGTGACTGACTCGACCATCATCTACACCTACACAGACGAGGCCCCGGCCCTGGCGACGCATTCGTTCCTGCCGGTGATCCAGGCGTACGCCTCGCAGGCCGGTGTGCCCGTGACCACCCGGGACATCTCGCTGGCCGGACGCATCATCGCCCACTTCCCGGAGTACCTGAACGAGGACCAGCGCATCCCGGACGCGCTGGCCGAGCTGGGTGACCTGGCCAAGACGCCCGCCGCCAACATCGTCAAGCTGCCGAACATCTCGGCGTCCATCCCGCAGCTGCGCGCCGCCGTCGCCGAGCTGCAGGGCAAGGGCTACGCGCTGCCGGACTACCCGGACGACCCGAAGACCGACGAGGAGCGCGAGATCCGCGCCCGCTACGACAAGGTCAAGGGCTCCGCCGTCAACCCGGTGCTGCGTGAGGGCAACTCCGACCGCCGTGCCCCGGCCTCGGTGAAGAACTACGCCAAGACCCACCCGCACCGCATGGGCGCCTGGACTTCCGAGTCCAAGACCAATGTGGCGACCATGGGCGAGAACGACTTCCGCTCCACCGAGAAGTCCGTCGTCGTCGCCGAGGACGGCGCGCTGCGGATCGAGCTGGTCGGCGAGGACGGCACCACCACCGTGCTGCGCGAGTCCGTGCCGGTGCTGAAGGACGAGGTCGTCGACGCCTCCGTCATGCACGTCGCCGAGCTGGAGCAGTTCCTCGCCGCGCAGGTCGCCCGCGCCAAGCAGGAGGGCGTCCTGTTCTCCGTGCACCTGAAGGCCACGATGATGAAGGTCTCCGACCCGATCATCTTCGGTCACGTGGTGCGCGCCTTCTTCCCGAAGACGTTCGCGAAGTACGGCGAGACCCTGAAGGCGGCCGGCCTCACCCCGAACGACGGCCTCGGCGGCATCCTGAAGGGCCTGGACAACCTGCCCGAGGGCGCCGAGATCAAGGCCTCCTTCGAGGCCGAGATCGCCGAGGGCCCGGCCCTCGCCATGGTCGACTCCGACAAGGGCATCACCAACCTGCACGTGCCCTCCGACGTCATCGTGGACGCCTCCATGCCGGCGATGATCCGCACCTCCGGCCACATGTGGGGCCCGGACGGCCAGGAGGCCGACACCCTCGCGGTCATCCCGGACTCCTCCTACGCCGGTGTCTACCAGGCCGTCATCGAGGACTGCCGGGCCAACGGCGCCTACGACCCGTCCACCATGGGCTCGGTCCCGAACGTGGGCCTGATGGCGCAGAAGGCCGAGGAGTACGGCTCCCACGACAAGACCTTCGAGGTCCCGGCCGCGGGCACGGTCCGTGTGGTCGACCAGGCCGGCACCGTGCTCATCGAGCAGCCGGTCTCGGCCGGCGACATCTTCCGCGCCTGCCAGACCAAGGACGCGCCGATCCGCGACTGGGTCAAGCTGGCCGTCACGCGCGCCCGCGCCACCGGCGACCCGGCTGTGTTCTGGCTGGACGAGAACCGCGCCCACGACGCGCAGCTGATCGCCAAGGTCGAGCAGTACCTGCCGGAGCACGACACCGAGGGCCTGGACATCCGTGTCCTGTCCCCGGTCGAGGCCACCAGGCTGTCGGTGGAGCGCATCCGCCGCGGCGAGAACACCATCTCGGTGACCGGCAACGTGCTGCGTGACTACCTGACCGACCTCTTCCCCATCCTGGAGCTGGGCACCAGCGCCAAGATGCTCTCGGTCGTCCCGCTGATGGCGGGCGGCGGCCTGTTCGAGACGGGCGCCGGCGGCTCCGCGCCGAAGCACGTCCAGCAGCTGGTCAAGGAGAACTACCTGCGCTGGGACTCCCTCGGTGAGTTCTTCGCGCTCGTGCCCTCCTTCGAGCAGTACGCCGAGACCACCGGCAACGGCCGCGCCAAGGTCCTCGCCGACACCCTCGACCGCGCCACGGCGACCTTCCTCAACGAGGACAAGTCCCCGACCCGTCGCGTCGGCGGCATCGACAACCGCGGCAGCCACTTCTACCTGTCGCTGTACTGGGCGCAGGAGCTGGCCCGGCAGACCGACGACGCCGACCTGGCCAAGGCCTTCGCGCCGCTCGCCGAGACCCTCGCCGCGAACGAGCAGAAGATCGTGGACGAGCTTCTCGCCGTCCAGGGCAAGCCGGCCGACATCGGCGGCTACTACCAGGTCGACAAGGCCAAGGCGGACGCGGTCATGCGCCCGTCGGCCACCTGGAACGAGGCGCTGGCGTCCCTGAGCTAGTGCCTGCGGCGCCTGAGCCGCCCTCGTGAGTGGCCCTCCGCCCCGGCCGGCAGCAACACCGGCCGGGGCGGAGCCATGTGCCGGGAGGCGGGGGCAAGAAGGCGCCCCGGGCGGGGAGTTGCCGGGCACCGCTCACCAGTCGCGCGGCACGATCAGCTCCTGCCACGTCCGCGTCCTGGAAGCCGTGGGCCCGCGCGACGAACCAGAAGGCGCCGCCCATCTCTTCGCGGGCCGCTCGGCCTCCATGCGCTCGAACAGGGAGCGCAGGACCGCCCCGACCGGGGATCGCCGACGGCCAAGCTCCCGCCCTCCCTCGCGCCCTGCGCCGTGTGACACCTTGATCCCGCACCACGCCACCGACAACGCCCCCGGAGCCGCCCGTGACCCCGCCCGCCCCCTCGTACGAACTCCTCCCCGGTGACCCCACCTCCCCCGTGCTGCTGCACGTGCCGCACTCGGCTCGGGCCATCCCGGAGGACGTGCGCCGCGGGATCGTGCTGGACGACGCCGCGCTGGAGCGGGAGTCGGACCACATCACGGACGCGCACACGGCCGAGCTGGCCGAGCGGGCCGCGGGGCTGGCCGCCGGCACGCCATGGCGGTTCGTGAACCGGCTGTCCCGGCTGGTCGTGGATCCCGAGCGGTTCCCGGACGAGCGGGAGGAGATGGCGGCCGTCGGCATGGGCGCCGTGTACACCCGGACCACGCACCGGGCCGAGCTGCGGCCCACGGACACCGATCCCGAACCGCTGCTGGAACGGTACTTCCGGCCGTACGCGCGGGCCATGACCGAGGCGGTGGCGGACCGGCTGGCGGCCACCGGGCGAGCCGTGGTGATCGACGTGCACTCCTATCCGACCGCGCCGCTGCCCTACGAGCTGCACGGCACCGGGCCACGTCCCCCGGTGTGCCTGGGCACTGATTCTTTCCACACCCCGCCGGAGCTGACCGAGGCGGCACGCGAGGCGTTCGCGGTCTGCGGAGAGACGGGGCTGGACAGCCCGTTCGCCGGGACGTACGTACCCCTGGAGTTCTACGGCACCGACGCCCGGGTCAGCGCCCTGATGGTGGAAATACGGCGGGACACCTACATGGCGGAGCCGGGAGGGGCCGCCGGGCCCGGCTTCGACCTCCTGGCCACGGCGTTGGCCGCACTCGTCGACGCGGTCTGAGCACCGCGCCCCAAAAGGGCGCGGTGCTGTGTTCAACGTGCGTAAGGCGCCCCACCTCCTCCGCCTGGACTACCCCCGCAAGACAGCCGCCGCTCCCCGTACCAGGGTGGTTCGCATGACCGAGGAGACCACGCTCACCGGCCACGCCCCGCCGCCCGTACGGGACTGGCCCACACCCGACCTGGACGGAACGGACTTCGACCCGGGCCTCGCCGCCCTGATGCGGGAGGGTCCGCTGACCCGGATCCGGCTGCCGTTCGGCGAGGGCTGGGCGTGGCTTGCGACCCGCTACGACGACGTGAAGCTGATCACCAACGACCCGCGGTTCAGCCGCGCCGAGGTGACGAGTCGTCAGGTGACCCGGATGGCACCGAACTTCGCGCCCCGACCGGGCTCACTCGCCTGGGCCGACCAGCCCGACCACAACCGGCTGCGCAAGCCGGTCGCCGGCGCCTTCACGGTGAGCGCCATGAAGCGGCTGCGGCCCCGCGCGCAGGCCATCCTGGACGAGCTGATGGACGGTGTCGTACGGGACGGGCCGCCGGCCGATCTGATCGAGCGGGTGCTGGAGCCGTTCCCGATCACCGTCGTCAGCGAGGTGATGGGCGTGCCCGCCGCCGACCGGGCGCAGGTGCACGCCTGGACCCGGGAGATCATCTCCACCAACGGGGCCGAGGCGGCCGGCCGGGCCAAGGAGGGCCTGTACGGGTGGATCACCGCCACCGTCCGGGCCCGCGCCGACAGCCCCGGCGAGGACGTCTACTCGATGCTGGGCGGGGCCGTGGCGCGCGGGGAGATCAGCGAGGAGGAGGCCGTCGGGCTGGCCGGACCGCTGCAGATCGGCGGCGAGGCCGTCACCCACAACTGCGGGCAGATGCTGTACCTGATGCTGACCCGGCCCGAGTTGATGGAGCGGATGCGGGCGCGGCCCGAGGCGCGCGGTCCGGTGCTGGACGAGCTGCTGAGGTGGATCCCGCACCGCAGCTCGGTCGGGCTCGCCCGCATCGCGCTGGAGGACGTGGAGATCGCCGGTCGCCGGATCGCCGCGGGAGAGCCGGTCTACGTCTCCTACCTCGCCGCCAACCGGGACCCGGCCGTCTTCCCGGACCCGGACCGCATCGACCCCGACCGGGATCCGAACCCGCACGTGGCGTTCGGCAACGGCCCGCACTTCTGCACCGGCACGCTGCTGGCCCGGCTGCAGACCGAGCTGCTGGTGGACGCCCTGCTGGACCGGCTGCCCAGGCTGCGGCTCGCGGTGCCGGCCGAGGAGGTGCGGTGGCGGCGCAGGACAATGATCCGCGGGCCGCGGACGCTCCCCGTGACCTGGTCCGCCTGACCCGGTTCAGGCCCGCAGCCACTCCGTGACGATCACCTCCGCGCCGGTCCGCAGCCTGAGGGCGAACGGGCCGGCCGGCGGTGTGTCGCTGGTGAAGCGGCCGAGGGTGTCGACCGCGAGCGGGCGGGCGGTCTGCGGGCCGCCGAGCACTTCGATGCGCGCGGACCGCGGCGGCAGCACCTGACCGATCAGTCCGTCCTCGGTGACCTCGACGTCGACGGTGACCTCGCCCGCGCTGAACGTCAGCATCCGCGGGGCGTCCGGCACGCCCCTGACCGGCAGCGCGTCCACGAGCGAGTCGAAGGTCAGCTCGGCGATCCTCGCGTCCAGGTCGTGCAACGCGTAGGCGTCCAGGGCCAGTTGACGCAGGGCGTCCGGGACCGTGTCGAGGACCGCGGCCGCCTGGCGCAGCTCCTCCTCCAGCAGGTCGTCCGCCAACTCGTCGTCCGCCGAGCCCGCTTCCGGGAACTCATTGTCCTCGTTCACGCCGCACCCCGTGCGTCCATCCGGGCCCGCAGCCGGCGCAGACAGCGCTGGCGCAGCGGTCCGATGCTGCCGACCGCGATACCGAGCGCGGCCGAGATCTCACCGTAGCTGGGCGGCGGGGAGGCCACCAGCACGCGCAGCAGCTGCCGGCAGCGCTCCCCCAGTCCGTCCAGCTCCTGCCAGAGGCGGCGGACCCGCTCGGCCCGGTCCGCCTCGTCCTCCGAGTCGATCAGCGACTCCTCCGGGGTCCGGTCGTCGCTGGCCCGGTCCAGCACCCGTGGATCGTCCGTCAGGGTCAGCCGGGTCAGGCTCTTGAGCACCTTCAGGCACTCGTGGCGAGCCGTACTGGCCAGCCAGGACCCCGCCTTGTCGGGTTCGCGGATCCGGCCCAGGTGCTGGGCGAAGCGGAACCACACGGTCTGGTAGACCTCGTGCCCGTCGGCGTCGGAGAGCCGGTGTGCGCGCACGACCGACCACACCAGCGGGCTCATCCCTTCCACCAGCGCCTTCCAGGCCGCGGCGTCCCCGTCGACGGCGGACCGGACGAGCGCGCCGACCTCTGTTCGGTCCACGGCTCCACCCCTCATGTACGGCACGTCATCGTACGCCGTGGAGCGGAGCGTTCCGGACCTCATGCGGACACGGCCGGTACCACGACCGGCACCGGGCGCCAGGTAACCGGCCGGAGCGCCGGGACGTGCGCCCCGCGCACCTGCGCGGTGTCCGCGGTGGCCGCGAGCAGCCGGGCGAGCGCGGCGCGCGGGTCGCGCTCCCCCTGCGCCGACATCAGCGCGGCGACGAGACCGGCGGCGACCGGGGTGGCGAAGGAGGTGCCGCTCCACTGCGCGAGGCCGTCGAACATCACCTGGTCCGGCTTGGCCCCGGTGCTCTCCCGGCCCTCGCTCAACACACCGGTGTGGCGCGGGACCTGGCAGGTGCACGGGTAGTCGAAGCCGAACCGGCAGGCGTCGTAGGTGGAGTGCTGGTAGATGTACGGCACGGGTGTGTCGAAGCCGGTGAGGGCGCTGGTGAGGCGCTCGCCGGGGGCGTAGACCCGTACCCAGGGGCCGTGGTTGCTGAAGCAGGCCTCGCCGTCGCCGTCCGCGCGCAGCGCGCCGACCGACAGCACGCTGTCCGCGTACTCGGGCAGGGCGGCGTAGGCGGCGGGCCAGAACGGCGTGTCACTGGCGTTGTTGCCGGCGGCGGCCACCAGCAGCGTGCGCTGCTCGCGCAGTTCGCGCATGAACGCGTCCAGGCCGAGCAGGCCCTCGCCGCTCTCCGTGGGGGTGCCGGCGGAGAGGCTGATGATGTCCGGCCAGCCGCCCTGGTCGACCGCTTCGAAGAGCCGGGCGCCGAACTCGGACTCCAGGATCGCCCCGGCGTCGTTCAGGGTGCAGCGGACGGTCACCTCGGTGTTGGGCGCGACGGCCGCGAGGATCCCGGCGATGAAGGTGCCGTGGCCGACGTACTGGCGGAGCACGCCGTCGGCGTCGGTCTCGGCCGTCTGGGCGTCGCCCGTGGTGTGGGCGAGCAGCGGGTAGGAGCCGTGGTCGTGGACCAGGCCGGTGTCGATCACGAGGACGCCGACAGCGCTGTCCGTGTCGTAACCGGCGTCGGCGGCGGCCGGGTTGGCCGGCTGGGTGCGCGCGACCGGCACCGGCTCGTCGCCGGGGCAGGCGTTGACCGCGATGTGCACCACGTGGTTACGGCTCACGAGCCGGCGGCCCCGGCGGTCCTCGGCCTCCCCCAGGGCACGCAGCGCGTGCGGGACCGTGTCGTCGCCGGAACCCGGGTCGCCGACCCGGATGCGGGTGACGCCGGTGCGGTTGGTCTCCGGGCCGTCCCGCCGGACGTGGTCGGGGACCAGTCCCTCGGTCGCGGTGAAGTGTGCGCGCACGGCGTCCTCGACGACCCGGGCCTCCTCGCCGTCCCGGGCCAGGACGACGCCCTTCTCGTAGAGGAAGTGGGCGTCCTCGTCCGGTCCCATGGCCAGGGACACGTCCGGCATGGAGCGCTGGATGTGCTCGAACTGCTCGTGGAACCGCTGCGGTGCCATGTCCTGTCCTCCCCCTGTTGACGGTGTTCGACAGTGAGAGCCGCGGGGCCACCGTCTGATACAGGTGGCCACTACCATGCGAGACGTGACGGCGGGAAGCGAGTCGGTTCTCGAACTGCTGCCCCTGGTGTTCGCCGACCCGGGTGAGGCCCGGGCACGCGCGGAACAGGTGCTGGGGGCCGGTCCGCCGCCGCTGCACGCCAGCGTCGCCCACCAGGTGCTCGGCATCTGGCAGCGGGACTTCGGGGATCTGCGGATCGCGCTCAGGCATCTACGCCGGGCCCGGGACCTGGCCGCGCGCGCCGAGTCGGCCGATCGTGAGGCCGATGTGCTCGCGACGCTCGGGGTCGCACTGGTGCACGCGGGGCGCACGCGGCAGGGGCTCACCTCCTTCGAGCGCGGGGTCGCCCGGGGCAGCGGGCACACCCGGGCCCGGGTGCTGTACCGGCGGGCGTACGTGTGGTGGGTGCTGGGGCATCACCGGGAGGCGCTGGAGGACGTACGGCGGGCGCTGCCGGTGCTGCGGCAGCTCGGCGACGACATCTGGACCGCGCGGGCGCTGACGCTGCGGGCCACCGTTCATCTGGCGCTCGGCGCGGTGGACCGTGCGGTCGCGGACTTCACGGCTGCGGAGCGGCTCTGGGACACCACCGGCCAGGAGCACGACAAGGCCGACGGGGTGGAGAGCCGGGGTCTCGCCGCGTTCCGGTCCGGGGACATCCCGGCGGCCCTGCGTCTGCTGGACGAGGCCGAGGAGCGGTACGCGAAACTCGGCACGCCCACCTACATGCTGTCCCTCCGGCGCTGCGAGGTGCTGATGGCGGCCGGCCTCGCCCCGGAGGCGCTCGCCGAGGCCGACGCGACGATCGCGCTGCTGGACCGGATCGGCGGACAGTCCACCCGCAAGGCCGAGTTGCTGCTGGCCGCCGCGCGGGCCGCCCGCTCGGCCGGGGAAACGCACACCGCGGTGGCCCGCGCCGCCGTGGCCGTACGGCTGTTCGCGGCACAGCGGCGGATGTGGTGGGAGACCCATGCACGGCTCGTCCTGATCGAGGCGCGGGTCGCGGCCGGACGCCGCTCGGGGCGGCTGGTGGCGGACGCGGCGGCGGTCGCCGAGAAGCTGGCCTCCTTCGGCTCGCCCGCCGCGCCGGAGGCCTCATTGCTCGCGGGCCGGATCGCGCTCGCGCTGGGCTGGACCGCCGACGCCGAACGACACTTGGCGGTGGCCGCGCGCAGCCGGTACGGCGGCCCGCCGCCGGCCCGGGTCACGGGCTGGGCGGCACAGGCGCTCCGGGCGCGCGCGGCCGGGTCCCGGCGGGGTGCGCTGGAGGCCTGCCGGCGCGGCCTGGACGTGCTGGACGACCACCGGATGACGCTCGGCGCCTCGGAGCTGCGGGCCCACGCCACCGCGCAGGGCGCCGAACTGGCCGCGCTGGCCCAGGAGGTGAGCCTCGCCCACGGCTCACCGCGCCGGCTGCTGCAGTGGAGCGAGCGCTGGCGGGCCACCGTGCTGTCCGCGCCGCCCACCCGGCCGCCCGCCGACCCGGCGCTGCTGAGCGGTCTGACCGCCTACCGGGAGATCGCGGCCCGTGCCGAGGAGGCCCGGATGGAGGGCCGTCCGGTGCCCGCGCTGGAGCGTGAACAGCGGCGCCTGGAACGGGAGATCCGCTCCCGCACCCACCACATACGCGGCTCCGCCCCGCACGACGGCGACCGCTTCGACACGGCCCGGCTGCTGGACCGGCTCGGCGAGGCGCGCCTGGTCGAGCTCGCCGTGGTCGACGGGCGGGTGCACGTCCTGCTGTGCGGACAGGGCCGGGTACGGCGGTTCACCGGCGGCCCGCTGGCCGAGGCGGTGACCGAGGCCGAGTACGTCCAGGCCGGGCTGCGGCGCCTCGCCCACCCCGGCGCCGAGGCCCGGCTGCCGCTGGTGGAGGCCGCGGGCCTGCGCCTGCAGGAACTGCTGCTGGGCGCGGCGGCGGCCCAGCTCGGCTCAGGACCTGCGGTGATCGTGCCACCGGGGGCGCTGCACCGGGTGCCGTGGGCGCTGCTGCCCGCGCTGCGGCACCGGGTGCTCAGCGTGTCCCCGTCGGCGGGCAGCTGGCTGCGCGCCCGCGAGACCGAACCGCCGCCGGGGGGCCGGCATGTGCTGGTGCGCGGACCGGGCCTCGCGACCGGCGGCGCGGAAGTACCGGAACTGGCCGCCCGCTACGGCACGGCGACCGTCCTGGAGGGCGACGACGCCCAGGTCCCGCGGGTGCTGGAACACCTCGACGGCGCGGCCCTCGCACATCTCGCGGCCCACGGCACGTTCCGCGCCGACAGCCCGCTGTTCTCCGCCCTGCGCATGGCCGACGGCCCGCTCATCGTGCACGACTTCGAACGGCTCACCCGCAGCCCGTACCGGATCATCCTCTCCAGCTGCGACACCGCCCGCCTCGCCTCCGTCGGCGCCGACGAACTCCTGGGCCTCGTCACCGCGTTGCTGCCGCTCGGCACGGCCGGGGTGGTGGCGAGCAGCGCACCGGTCAACGACGCGGCCGTGGTCCCCCTGATGCTGGCCCTGCACAAGGGCCTGGGCGCGGGGCTGTCGTTGGCGGAGGCACTCCGGGATGCCCGCACCACCCTGCCCGGGGACCCGGTCCACCAGGCGACGGGCTGGGCGTTCGCCGCATTCGGGGCGGCGTGAAAAGGCCCTACGCGGATGCGCACAGCACCGGCAGCGCTCCCCGATCACCGGTGCCGAGACGGCTGTACGCGCTGTACAGATGGTTCCCCACGGTCCGGACGGACAGGGTCAACCGCTCGGCGATCTCCCGATTGCTGAGCCCCGCCGCCGCGAGCGTCACGATCTGCCGCTGCCGGGCGGTGAGTTCACCGAGAACCAGCCCGGCCAACGCGGGCGTCCGCGCACCCTGGCACCGGCGCGCGAGCGCGAGGGCACGGGTGCGGGAGACGCGCGCGGCCCGCGGATCCCGGTGCACCCGCACGGCCTGCGCACGAGCCTCGGCCGCGAAGAGCAGGAAGCCGTGCTCTTCCAGAGCCTCGGCGGCCCGGTCCAGACCGTCCCCGTCCTTCCGCGCCAGCGCATCGGCGTGCCGCGCGAACACACTGCCGGCGGGCAACCGCCGGGCGACCCGCTCGGGCTCACCGAGGCGCACGGCGTCGTACCGGGCGTAGAGGTCGTCGTCCCCGCTCTGGCCCCACTCCCCGTCGGCCGATCGAAGTTCCGCACGGCATCCCTGGTCTCCCGGTGCTCCCCGTAGCCCTTCCCGCGCCCAAGCGGCGGCGTCGCGGACCTCCCCCCGCAGCCGCGCGAACCGAGCGCGAACGGCGGCGTACCCGGCCGGGAGCACCGCACCCTCGGCCACCAGCCACTCCCCCACCGGGGTGGGCACCGACCGGACGTCGAACTGCTCGATCGCCCGTACCAGAACCCGCCGTTCGGCATCGAGGGCCGGTCCGTGGTCGCGCGGTGTGCCGGCCAGCCTGCGGGCACGCAGCCGGCCGGACGTGGCCCGCAGGGCCGCCCCGTGCAGAGGGTGGGCGAGGGTGACGGCGCCGACTCGGTCGTCGACCTGGATCAGACCGTACCGCTCCAGACGCTCCAGGACGGCCGGATCGAGGTCGTCCAGCGACAGCGGCAGCGGCTCGGCGAACGCAAGGCGCTCGAGGATGTCTCGTTCACCGGGGTGGGAGCGCCCGAGCACGGGCGCAAGTCGCTCCCTTACGGCCGCCGTGACCGGCAGCGCCCCCCGCCAGGCGCGCTCCTCGGTACCGGGAGCGGGAATCAGCCGCCCGGTCGTGCCGAGCGCGGCGACCACGTCGCGCAGCAGCCGCAGATCGCCCCGGCAGATCCGGTGCAGGCGGCGGACGGTGAGCGGTTCCAGCCCGGCGCCGGCGAGCAGGTGGGCGACGTCCTCGCAGGGCAGCGGTTCGAGGGCAAGCCGGGGCAGCAGTTCCCCGGTCCACAGCCGGGACACCGCGCAGGGCGCGGGCACGCCGTCCGCGGCGGCCACGACGAGCCGGGTGCGGCCGTGCACGGCGAGCTGGTGCACGAGGGCGGCGGAGGCCTCGTCCAGCAGATGTGCGTCGTCCACGACCAGGAGGCGTACGCCGGCCAGGATCCGCACCGCGCGGTGCAGCGAAACGGGCTCGGGCAGCAGGTGGGCGAAGGCCGCGAAGGGCAGGCCCTGGGCCTCGGGGGTGCCGGTGACCAGGGCGTACTCCGTGTCCCGGACCGCCTCCGCGATCAGCCGGGTCTTGCCGTGGCCGGCCGGTCCGGTCACCACGATGCCCTGCCGGCCGGCGGCCGACGAGGTGCGCACCAGCTCCAGTTCCCCGTCCCGGCCGGTGAACGGCCAGGGCAGCTCGAGCGTCTTGGCGTCCTGCTCGTAAATCCTCACATCATGCAGAGCGCGCGTACTCACGTTTGATACAGGGCGACTTGAGTAGCCCCCGACTCAGGCGCCCGGCTGCGCGGGCGGGCACGCTGGCCGCATGACCCGACGCCTCTGCTCGCTCCCGCGGCAGCCGGCCCCGCGCTTCGCACCGGGGCTGCTCGTCCAGGGGCGCCGCTATGTCGTGCGCGTCCGCCTCCGCTCCACGTCGGGTTCGGGAGAGACGGCGGTCATGTGCTGGTGACAGCACACGGACGACACCGACCACATGTCCGGCACCGGGGGAGCGGTCGCGGTCGTCACCTGCGGGGGAGGTGACGACCGCGACCGCGCATTGCGGACTCACGTGAAGATTCGCCTGAGGTCCTCGCACACGACCCGCGTCCGGGGACGTCGGTGGGCGACGCGGAGGAACTTCACGACGCGGCCCGCTCGGGCGCGGCGGTGGTGTCGGCGTCGGGGTGGGCGAGGCCGAGGTGGTCGCGCAGGGTCGTGCCCGTGTAGTCGGCGCGGAACACGCCCTGTTCTTGGAGCAGGGGTACGACCTTGTCGGCGAAGGGGTCGAGGCCGCCGGGGGTGATGTGCGGGACGAGGATGAAGCCGTCGGAGGCGTCCGCCTGCACGAAGTCGTTGATGGTCCGGGCGACCGTGGCCGGGGAGCCGACGAAGGTCTGCCGGTTGCCGGTGTTGATGACCAGGTCGCGGATGGACCACTTGTTGGCCTCGGCGAGCTCCCGCCACTCGCGGGCGATGGCGATCGGATCCCGGTACATCCGCACCTGGGCGCGGCCCCGGGAGATGTGCTCCTCGCTCACCACCGGGTCGACGTCGGGCAGCGGTCCCTCCGGGTCGTACGCCGACAGGTCCCGGTTCCAGACGAACTCCAGGTGCCTGAGCGCGGTCGCGCCGCTCACCTGCTGCCGGCGCACCTCGCGGGCGAGTTCGGCGGCCTCCTGGTCGGTGTCGCCGAGGACGAAGGTGGCGGCGGGCAGGATGAGGAGCTGGTCGGGGCGGCGGCCGTACTTGGCGAGGCGGGACTTGACGTCGGTGTAGAAGGCCTGGCCTTCCTTGAGGGTGGAGTACCGGCTGAAGATCGCGTCCGCGCTGGAGGCGGCGAACTCGCGGCCCTCGTCGGAGTCGCCCGCCTGGAAGATCACCGGGCGGCCCTGCGGGGAGCGCGGGACGTTGAACCGGCCGTGGATGTCGAAGTGCTGCCCCCGGTGCACGAAGGCGCCGGCCTTGGCGTCCCGGAGGAAGGTGCCGGTGACCTGGTCGGCGAGGATCTCGTCGCCGCGCCAGGAGTCGAAGAGTTCCTGCGCGGTGGCGAGGAACTCCTTGGCGCGGGAGTAGCGCTCCTCCTGCGGCAGGAAGCCGCCGCGGCGGAAGTTCTCGCCGGTGAAGGCGTCCCAGGAGGTGACCACGTTCCACGCGGAGCGGCCGCCGGAGAGGTGGTCCAGGCTGGCGAACTGGCGGGCCACCTCGTACGGCTCGTTGAAGGTGGAGTTGATGGTGCCGGTCAGGCCGAGCCGGTCGGTGACGGCGGCCAGTGCGGCCAGCACGGTGAAGGTGTCGGGGCGGCCGACGACGTCCAGGTCGTAGATCTCGCCACCCTGTTCGCGCAGCCTGAGCCCCTCGGCGAGGAACAGGAAGTCGAACTTGGCGCGTTCGGCGGTGCGCGCGAAGTGCGCGAACGAACTGAACTCGATGTGGCTGCCGGCGGCCGGGTCGCTCCACACGGTGGTGTTGTTGACGCCGGGGAAGTGGGCGGCCAGATGGATCTGCTTCAGCGGCTTGCTCATGGGTGCGGTCGTCCTCTCCGGCTGCTCAGGCGGTGGCTGCTGCTGCGTAGCGGTTGGCGGGGCGGGCGAGGCCGAGCAGGCCGCGCAGGGTGCCGGCCTCGTAGGCCTGCCGGAAGCGGCCCCGGCGCTGGAGTTCGGGCACCAGGTCGCGGCTGATGCGGGGCAGATCGTGCCCGGCGACGGCGGGCCGCAGCCGGAACCCGGTCAGCCCGCCTGTCGCCAGCTCCTCCAGCGTGTCGGCGAGTTGGCTGGCCGAGCCGGTGAAGATCCGGGCGTCGCTCGTGTACGGCTCACCCGCGAGCGCGTCCAGCCGCTCCCGCCTGGCCTGAGCCTCGGCCCCGCTGTCGTCGAGGAAGACGACGAGGTCGCCGAAGATGTGCAGGGTTTCCCGGGCGCGGCCCGCCGCCCGCTGCTCGGCGCGGATCTCGGCGACGATCGCCCGGGCCTGGTCCACGTCGTGCGGGGTGACATAGCCGATGTCGGCCTGGCGGGCGACGAGCCGGTACGCGAGGCTCCGGTGGGCGAGGGCCGTGACCAGGGGCTGGCCCTGGGGCGGGCGCGGCGTGATCGAGGGTCCCTTGACGCTGAAGTGGCGGCCCTCGAAGTCGATGTAGTGCAGCTTGTCCCGGTCGATGAAGCGGCCCGTCGCAGTGTCCCGGATCTCGGCGTCGTCCTCCCAGCTGTCCCAGAGCCGGCGCACCACTTCCACATGGTCGGCGGCCTCGTCGAACAGTTCGGTGACGATGTCCCGTGCGGCCGGGCTGTCGTAGGCCTCGATCCGGCCGATGGTACGGCGGCCGAAGTGGGCGGCCTCGTTCGGCCGGGCGCTGATCTGCACCCGCAGGCCCGCGCGGCCGGTGCTGACGTAGTCGAGAGTGGCGATCGCCTTGGAGATGTGGAACGGCTCGGTGTGCGTGGCCACCACGGTCGGCACCAGGCCTATGTGACGGGTGAGCGGGGCGACGCGGGAGGCGACGAGGACCGCGTCGAGCCGGCCGCGCACCTGGTCGGTGCGCTCGTCGGGGTCGAGGAAGTGCGCGGACTGCGGGCCGAGGCCGTCCTCGATGGTGACGAAGTCGATGAGGCCGCGTTCGGCCTCGGCGACCAGATCGGCCCAGTAGCCGGCGGTGAACAGGTCCCGGGGCCGGGCGACCGGCTCGCGCCAGGACGCGGGGTGCCAGCCGGTGCCGTCCAGGGCGACGGCAAGGTGCAGAAGAGAAGCGGGAGTTGAGGACACGTCGGTGCCTTCCTTGATGTCCGTACGAGAACACCGGCTCGCGAGGGCAGGCGTCGGCGAGGGCGAGCGCGGCAGGAGCAGACCCGGGCCTTGCTGCTGGGCCTGCCGGGGAGAAATGTCAGTGGCGACAGAGCGCGGCGGACACGCGCTGGAGATCTATGTGCGGCCGGGATATCAGACGGACGGAGCGGTACGGGCACGGGGCGCACAGCGGGAGCACGCGTGTCACGGCCGTCACCTCCGTCCGTCCGGCGCGCGGGCGGGCCGGATGGGCGACCGCCTCGCGGATCTCGTCAAGACGCACAACGCGCGACCACCTTCGGTTGTTCCCACATGGCCGGCCGCGGTTGTTCCCGCGCTGCGAACCGGCTCGCGCACTTCCGAGCTGCGGAACCGCTCGCCTGTGTCCCCGCCGCGAACCCGCTCGCTTGTGTCCGCGCTGCGGACCTGCACAACGCGCGAGCGGCGGCGCAGGGTGCACCCGATCGACTCGTACAGCCGGATCGCCGGTGTGTTGCCGGCGGCGGCATGCAGGAACGGGGTGTCCCCGCACTCCCGGATCCGGAACGCGACCGCACGCACCAGGCGGGTGGCCAGCCCCCGGCCGCGGTGACCGGGATCGGTGCGCTGATCTCGGTCCAGCCCGGCAGCCGTAGCCTCTCCCCCGCCATCGCGACGAGCCGCCCCTCGTGTCGGATGCCGAGGTAGCCGCCCATCTCGACGGTCCGCCGGAGGAACGGGCCGGGCCGCGTCCGGGCGACGAGGTCGAGGATCTCGGGGACGTCGTCGGGCCCGAGCCGTACCGCTTCCGGCGCGCCCACTGGTAGAACGGGTTCGTGGCCAGTCCGTGCAGGAACTGCGCGACGAGCACCAGGACGACGGCGGTGACGATCCACCGGCCCGGCCGGCGCAACGGCTGAACTCGCTGTGCTCGCAGGGACGTTGTCGGGGTGTCGGCTGTCGGCGCCTCGACGAGGGAGACGGCGGCGCCTGGGGGTTCACTCATGGTGGGCTCCGGCGGAGTCGGACACCCCGGCTCGCGGCGCGCGGGTGCGGGCACCACTTCGGCACTACGGCACGAGGCGGCGCACGGCAGCGCGCGGGAACCGGTGGCCGGGCGGGCGACGGCACACCACGGCGGCGATGTGCGTCAGGAACGCGAGGGCTGAGAAGGGGGGCCGGAAAGGGGCGTCAGCCCTGGCAGCGGGCAGAGCCCGGTGCGGTACACAGTGCGCTGTTGACGCGGAGCAGATCGACGGCGCGGTCGGCGACGAGGAGCCCGCCGTACGACGATACGCAGCCCTGGGGACGCCTCGCGGCCGTCCTGGAAGCTGCGTACATGACGTCACCTGTCACTGTTCCGGCCCCGCGGGCCCTCGCGCTTACCGAAAACGTCATTCCGGTCCGGTCGTCACCTGGGGCACCCCACCGCGATGCGAGGGTTGCCGGTCAGCGAGCCAGGGCTTGGCGCTGACGCTCATGACCGTTCTGAGCCGTAAGTAAGGCAGTTGCCCGTTCGAATGTCAACGGCCGTCCGCGTGGTGGACGCCGCCCGACCACTGCTCACCTGCGAGAAGCGCCCTCGGCATCCGCGGCGTGGCCCGCCCAGTCCAGGATCTGGACGGCAGCCCCGGCGGCCTCCAGGCCCTGGCAACGGCCGTGGTGGCGGCGGGAGATGCCGTCGAGGTCGAGCGGGCGGCCGAAGGCGGGGTGGGCGGCCAGGCGGCCGGCGTAGGCCCACAGGGCGCGGTGGCCGGCGATGCGGTGGACGGCGGAGGCGTCGAGGTGACAGCGGTGGACGGTGTCCAACTGCACCAGGGCGACCCACAGTTCGACGTCGGCCGCGGTGAGCCGATTGTCGACCAGGTACTCCTCTACGGTCAGCCGGTTCTCCAGCCGGCCCAGGGTGTCCAGGAGCACGTCCAGGGCGGCGGCCCGCTCGGCGGGGTCGGTGCCGGCCTGCCCGGCGCGCTGTGCGGCCTCCTCGATGCCCTCGGCACACATCCGCTCGACGGCCTCGATCACCGACTCCAGACCGCACGGATACAGGGCGGCGCGGCCCTCGTGCGGGAAGCGGTCGAGGTCGCGCAGGATGTCGCGGGCGTGCGTGCTGACGATACGTCCGGACCAGTCGTCGCCGAGCACGGGCGCGAGGGCCGGGCCGGTGTAGCGGTGGGCGCTCGCCTCGTACAGCGGGCGCAGCGCGGAGTGGCCGCCGCCGGGACAGTCCGGCACGGCGGGCAGGACCGTGACCGGACAACCGCCGTCCAGGCCGAGGAGGTTGTGGCCGACGGCGAGGCGCAGCCCGTCGGGGCAGGCGGTCGACAGATGGAGCCGGTAGCGGTGCGGCACGGCGTAGTGACCGCTGCGCGCGTCCCGGCCGATCCGCCCCCGGAAGACGGGGGCGGATCGGTGGGCGGACGGGAGGGTGGCGAGCGGAGTGGTGGACATGCGTCTCCCCGGGTCGTGGGCGTGCGGAAGTGCGGCGTCGGCCGAGGGGCGCGCGGCGCCCCGGCTCAGCGGTGGACGCTGATCGCGCTGCAGACACGCAGCAGGTCGATGTGCCGGCGGGAGGTGAGCAGGGGCGCGCACAACGGCGTACGGCCCGCGAGGCCGGTGACCGTGTCGAGGCGCGTCATGATTCCCTACCCGTTCACTAGGATTCCCACTCCGGAGTGTCGATCCGGCTTCCGGGGACGTCAAGGGGGCGTCCACGCCTGGGACATGTGTGTGGCCGGCCGAGAGTGCCGGAGGTCTCCTCAGATTGGGCGCCATGTGACATAGTACTGCCGTGGCAAAGGGACTGACCTGCGATGTCGTGGTGGTCGGAGCCGGCATGGTCGGCGCGGCCTGCGCCCTGTATGCCGCACGGGCCGGGCTCGACGTGCGGGTGGTGGACCGGGGCCCGGTGGCCGGCGGCACCACCGGCGCGGGCGAGGGCAATCTGCTCGTCTCCGACAAGGAACCGGGCCCCGAGCTCGAACTCGCCCTGCTGTCCTCCCGGTTGTGGGCACAGCTGGGTGACGAGCTGGGAGCCGCTGTCGAGTACGAGCCCAAGGGCGGCCTCGTGGTCGCCTCCACCCCCGAGGCCCTCACCGCGCTGCACGCGTTCACGGACGGCCAGCGGTCCGCGGGAGTCGTGGCCGACCCGGTGACCGCAGAGCAACTCCCCTTCCTCGAACCGCACTTGGCTCCAGGCCTGGCGGGCGGGGTGCACTATCCGCAGGACGCCCAGGTCATGCCCGCCCTGGCCGCCGCCCATCTGCTCCGCGCCTCCGGCGCCCGACTGCACACGGGGCGGACGGTGACCGGGGTGCTGCGCACGGCCGGGGGCACGGTGGCCGGCGTCCGCACCGACCGGGGCGACCTGCACGCACCGGCGGTGGTGAACGCGGCCGGCACCTGGGGCGGCGACCTCGCGGCGCTCGCCGGCGTCCGGCTGCCGGTGCTCCCGCGGCGCGGCTTCGTCCTGGTCACCGAGCCACTGCCGCGGATGGTGCGGCACAAGGTGTACGCCGCGGACTATGTGGCCGACGTCGCGAGCGACTCGGCCGCCCTGCGCACCTCGCCGGTGGTGGAGGGCACGGCCGCCGGTCCGGTGCTGATCGGCGCGAGCCGGGAGCGGGTCGGCTTCGACCGCTCGCTGTCGCTTTCGGCCGTACGGGCGCTCGCGGCCGGGGCGATCGGGCTGTTCCCCTTCCTGGAGTGCGTGCGCGCGCTGCGGACGTACGCGGGCTTCCGGCCGTATCTGCCCGACCACCTCCCGGCGATCGGCCCCGACCCCCGCGCGCCGGGGCTGTACCACGCCTGCGGACACGAGGGCGCCGGCATCGGACTCGCCGCCGGCACCGGGCAGTTGATCGCGCAGACGCTCACCGGGAAGACCGCCGAACTGGATCTCACGCCGTTCCGGCCGGAGCGGTTCGAGGGATACGACACCGACGGAGGCGACACAGCGTGAATCCCCTGGAGTTGACCCGGGCCCGCCCCGGCGAGGCCTTCACCGTCACCTTCGACGGGCGGCCCCTCGCGGCCCTGCCCGGGCAGACGGTCGCGGCGGCGCTGTGGGCGGTGGCAGTGACCTCCTGGCGCAGCACCCGCGGGGCCGGCCGGCCGCGCGGGGTGTTCTGCGGGATCGGGGTGTGCTTCGACTGCCTGGTGACCGTCAACGGCCGGGCGAACCAACGGGCTTGCCTGGTGCCGGTGCGGCCGGGCGATGCGATCCGCACACAGGAGGGGACGGGACGGGACGATGACTGAGCGAGCGCATCTCGCCGTCGTCGGGGCGGGCCCGGCGGGGCTCGCCGGGGCACTGGCGGCGACCGCCCGGGGCGTACGGGTCACCCTCGTCGACGCGGCCGAACAGGCGGGCGGCCAGTTCTACCGGCAGCCCGCCCGGGCCCTCGGCGCCCGCCACCCCGAGGCCCTGCACCACCAGTGGCGCACCTGGGAGCGACTGCGGGACGGCATCGATCGGCACGTCGATGCCGGACACATCACACACCTGACCAATCATCATGTCTGGTGCGTGCAGCGGGAGTCGGACCGCTTCACGGTGCACGCCCTGCGCGGCCCCGCGCAGGAGGAGGGGGTCACCGTACGGGCCGACGCCGTCCTGCTCGCCACCGGCGGGTACGAGCGCGTGCTGCCCTTCCCCGGCTGGACGCTTCCCGGCGTCGTCACGGCGGGCGGCGCGCAGGCCATGCTCAAGGGCGGCCTGGTGCTGCCCGGCCGCACGGTCGTGGTCGCCGGCACCGGACCGCTGCTGCTCCCGGTGGCCACGGGGCTCGCCGCGGCCGGGGCACGGGTGGCCGCGCTGGTCGAGTCCGCCGGCCCCGGCGCCGTACTGCGCCGCACTCCGGCCCTGGCATCGGCGGAGCCCGGCAAGCTCGCCGAAGGCGCCTGGTACGCGGCGCAGTTGCTGCGGCACAGGGTGCGCACGCTGCCCCGGCACACGGTGCTGGAGGCACACGGCACCGACGGGCTGGAGGCGGTCACCGTCGCCGCGTTGGACAGGGACGGCCGGATCAGGTCCGGCAGCGCGCGCCGCATCCCCTGTGACACCCTCGCCGTCGGACACGGCATGCTGCCGCACACCGACCTCGCCGAGACCCTCGGCTGCACCCTGACCGGCACGGACGTACGGGTTGACGACGAGCAGCGCACCGACGTGCCCGGGGTCTGGGCCGCCGGGGAGACCACCGGGATCGGCGGCGCGGCCCTCGCGCTCGCCGAGGGCCGCATCGCGGGCCGCTCGATCGCCGCCCGTCTGCGCGGCACCGCCCCCGACCCGCGCTCCTGGGCGGCGGCCGCCCGGGCCAGGACCCGGCAGCGGGCCTTCTTCGCGGCCCTGGAGACGGTGTACGCGCCGCCCCCGGACTGGGCGGACCGGATCACGGACGACACGGTGGTGTGCCGGTGCGAGGAGGTCACCGCCGGTCAGGTCCGTACGGCCGCCGGCGCGCTCGGCGCGGGTGATCTGCGCACCGCGAAACTGCTCACCCGGGCCGGGATGGGCTGGTGCCAGGGCCGGATGTGCGCGCCCGCGGTGGCCGGCCTGACCGGATGCCCGTTCACCCCGGGCCGTCGCCCCTTCGCCCGGCCGGTACCGCTCGGCGTCCTGGCCGCACTGCCGGAGGACTGAATCACCCGGACCGAATCACCCGGACCGAGACCTGTCGACAAGTCACCGCACTCAGTAATATGTCACACCTCATTGGATGGGGGACCTCCGCATGACCCAGTCACCGAACCGCCCCTGGCGTGGCGTGTTCGTCGCCACCGCCCTGCCGCTGCGCGACGACCTCTCGATCGACTACGACCGCTATGCCGAGCACTGCGCCTGGCTGGTCGGACACGGCTGCGACGGCGTCGTGCCGAACGGCTCGCTCGGCGAGTACCAGACGCTCACCCCCGAGGAGCGCGCGCGGGTGATGGAGACGGCCGTGGCGGCGATCGGCGGCGAACGGGTGATGCCGGGTGTCGCCGCGTACGGCTCGGCCGAGGCCCGGCACTGGGCCGAGCAGGCGCGTGAGGCCGGCTGTGCGTCGGTGATGCTGCTGCCGCCCAACGCCTACCGCGCCGACGAGCGTTCCGTCCTCGCCCACTACGCCGAGGTCGCGCGCGCGGGCCTGCCGGTGGTGGCGTACAACAACCCCATCGACACCAAGGTCGACCTGGTGCCCGAACTCCTCGCCCGGCTGCACGGCGAGGGTCACATCCACGGCGTCAAGGAGTTCTCCGGTGACGTCCGCCGCGCCTACCGCATCGCCGAACTCGCTCCGGAACTCGACCTGTTGATCGGCGCCGACGACGTGCTGCTGGAGCTGGCCGTGGCGGGCGCCAAGGGCTGGGTGGCCGGCTACCCGAACGCGCTCCCCGCGGCCTCGGTGCAGCTGTACCGCGCCGCCGTGGCCGGGGACCTCACCACCGCGCTCCCCCTGTACCGGCAGCTCCACCCGCTGCTGCGCTGGGACTCGCGGGTGGAGTTCGTGCAGGCGATCAAACTGTCCATGGACGTCGTCGGCCGGTACGGCGGCCCGGTGCGCCCGCCGCGCGTCCCACTGCTCCCCGAGCAGGAGGCCCAGGTCCGGGCCGCCACCGAGAAGGCCGTCGCCGCGGGTCTCGCATAAGCGCGCACAAGGGAGTCGGATCATGCGCAGCACACTCGTCCTGCACGCCGTCGACTCGCACACCGAGGGCATGCCGACCCGGGTGATCACCGGCGGGATCGGCACCGTACCGGGTGCGACGATGAACGAGCGGCGGCTGTACTTCCGTGAACACCGCGACCACATCAAGCGGTTGCTGATGAACGAGCCGCGGGGCCACTCCGCGATGAGCGGCGCGATCCTGCAGCCGCCGACCCGGCCCGACTGCGACTGGGGCGTCATCTACATCGAGGTCTCCGGCTATCTGCCGATGTGCGGGCACGGCACCATCGGCGTGGCGACCGTGCTGGTCGAGACCGGCATGGTGGAGGTGGTGGAGCCGGTGACCACCATCCGGCTCGACACCCCGGCGGGGCTGGTGGTCGCCGAGGTGGCGGTGGAGAACGGGGCCGCGCGGAACGTGACTCTGAAGAACGTGCCGTCGTTCGCAGTCGCCCTGGACCGCAAGATCACCCTGCCCGGCGGGCGCACGGTCACCTACGACCTCGCCTACGGCGGCAACTTCTACGCGATCCTCCCGCTCGACGCCTTCGGGCTGCCCTTCGACCGCGCCCGCAAGGACGACATCCTCGCGGCCGGTCTGACGCTGATGGCGGCGATCAACTCCGAGGCGGAACCGGTTCATCCCGAGGATCCCTCCATCCATGGCTGCCACCACGTCCACCTCTACGCACCCGGCGCCACGGCACGCCACTCGCGCCACGCGATGGTCATCCACCCCGGCTGGTTCGACCGCTCCCCCTGCGGCACGGGCACGAGCGCGCGCATGGCGCAACTGCACGCGCGCGGCGAACTGCCGTTGCACACCGAGTTCGTGAACGAGTCCTTCATCGGCACCCGCTTCACCGGACGCCTGCTGGGCGCGACGGAGGTCGGGGGCCGCCCGGCGGTCATGCCCAGCTTCACCGGCCGCGCCTGGATCACCGGCACCGCCCAGTACCTCCTGGACCCCACCGACCCCTTCCCGGAGGGCTTCGTCCTCTAGACCGTCCTCTAGACTCACCCGGTGATGCGTGACATGGCACAGAACACGCGCGGCACGGAGATGCCCGCCCTCCCCCGGCTCGGCGGCCGGCGCAGCAGCTACCGCGAGCGGGTCGCCGACGCGCTGCGCGCCGCGCTGATCGCCGGCGAGCTGCGGCCGGGCGAGGTCTACTCCGCGCCCTCGCTCGCCGCCCGCTTCGGCGTCTCGGCGACGCCGGTGCGGGAGGCGATGCTGGACCTGGCCAAGGAGGGACTGGTCGACACCGTGCCGAACAAGGGCTTCCGGGTCACCGTCGTCTCCGACAAGCAGCTCGACGAATACACGCACATCCGCGCCCTGATCGAGATACCGACCGTCGTCGCACTGGCCCGCACCGCCGACCGCGTCTCGCTGGAGGCCCTGCGTCCGGCGGCCCGTGAGATCGTCACGGCGGCGGTGGCGGGCGACCTGATCGCCTATGTCGAGGCCGACACCCGCTTCCACCTCGGCCTGCTCGCCCTGGCCGGCAACGCCCACCTGGTCGAGGTGGTCGCCGACCTGCGCAAACGCTCCCGCCTCTACGGTCTGACGGCACTGGTGGAAGCCGGCCGGCTGCTCGCCTCGGCCGAGGAGCACCTGGAACTCCTCGACGCCCTGCTGGAACGGGACGAGAAGGCCGTCCACGCGATCATGACCCGGCATCTGGGGCATGTGCGCA
The DNA here is from genome assembly GCF_040680215.1 of Streptomyces sp. NPDC052107. Taxonomy (NCBI): domain Bacteria; kingdom Bacillati; phylum Actinomycetota; class Actinomycetes; order Kitasatosporales; family Streptomycetaceae; genus Streptomyces; species Streptomyces sp. NPDC052107. The sequence continues at coordinate 1,011 of NZ_JBFAWG010000043.1, read as the reverse complement.
GCCTGTGGGCCGGCGGCGGGGCCTAGCGCCGCAGCGAACCGGCCAGGTCGACCGTCCGGCGCATCTGGTCGGTGGTGAGCCGCCGTACGTCCCAGATCAGCTCGCCGAGCCCCGCGGCCGCCGCCGTCGCCGGCGCCTCACACGCCAGGGCGCCGGTCAGCGCGGCCAGGTCCGGGGCCGCGACACCCAGCACGGCGGCGAAGTCGGCCAGCAGATCGGCGGTCACGTCCTTGCCGCCCCGGGCCAGCACGCCATAGGTGGCCGCCGACCAGTACCGGCCGGTGAGCAGTGCGAACGTCTTCGCCACACTCCCGAGTCCCAGGTTCCGGTTGTGCACGAGCCGCATCAGCAGCGCACCGGGACCGGTCGCCCCGGCGTACGGCACAGTGACGGACGCGGGAGTCGGGGGCTTCTCCTGCGGCAGGGACGCGACGAACCCGCGCAGGGCCCGGATGCCGTCCGGCGACAGCTTCATGGCCTGCCGCACGAGGTCCGGCACCAGGCGGCCGGCCCGGGGGTCCACGGTCGCGCATGCGTCCGGGACCTCCTCACCCGCGAGTGTGAAGACCTCCGCCGCGTGGAGGCCGAGTGCCGGGCCGAGTCGCCGGAGCAGCGTGTACGAGGCCGGGCCGCCGTTCACCACGCCGCGCACCCACTCCTCGGGCACACCGGCCTGCCGGGACAGCAAGCCGACGTCCGTCCGCCGGTGCTCCACCCGGCGCCGCAGCAGCGCGCCGAAGCCGTGCTCGCCGCCGTACTCGCGCCAGCGCCTCCCATGCGGCCCGGGCCCCGATGTAGACGGAGATCGGGTGCTCGTACCAGCCGGACGCCGTGGGCAGGTCGCGGATCAGGGCCGGCACCTCCGGCTCGAACCGCAGCAGGGCCAGTGTCTTCCAGCCGTGCGGGATGCCGTCGAAAGGCTCACCAGTTGGATTAGCGAAGCGTAGTGAACCTGTGGCAGAGTGCTACGCGCACGCCCGGCGCCCAGGCGACGTCGGGCACCCTCCTCGG
>NZ_JBFAWG010000042.1:0-64454 GCF_040680215.1 Streptomyces sp. NPDC052107 | reverse complement strand
GGTCAGACCGCGGAACCAGGCGGAGACGATCCGCTTGATGTCCTTGAAGAAGTACACGAGCACGGCGGCGATGGCGCCGACCTGGATGACGGCGGAGAAACCGACGACGGACTTGTCGTCGACGGGGATGTTCATGAGCCCCTCGGCGATCTTCAGGTGACCGGTGGAGGACACCGGGAGGAACTCGGTCACCCCCTCGACTACTCCGAGGACGACGGCCTGACCGACGGAGATGGCGCTCATGGGATCCAGTTCTGAGGAGAGTTGGTCGACATTGTTGTAGACAGTACTTGCTGCGCCCGGCGCTCTGGCAAGCGCCTAGACCCACAGGGCGCCGGCGATCGAGACGCCGGCGAACGCGGCGGCGAGCCCCGCCACCAGGCTCACCACGACGTTGGCGGCAGCGTAGAGGCCGGAGCCGGCCTCGGTCAGCCGCAGGGTCTCGTAGGAGAAGGTCGAGTACGTCGTCAGCGCTCCGCAGAACCCGGTGCCCACCAGCAGCTGCAGATGGGGCCCGGCCGCCCCGGCGGAGAAGGCGCCCGTGAGCAGCCCGAGGATCAGCGAGCCGGTGACGTTCACCACGAAGGTGCCCCAGGGGAACACCGAGTCGTGACGGGCCTGCACGGCACGGTCGGTGAGATAGCGCAGCGGTGCGCCGACCACGGCTCCCGCGATGACGAGAAGCCAGTTCACAATGACTTCTTACCCTTCGGATCCGTGCCCTCGGCGCCGCCGGTGCGCCCCACGTACCGGACGACCTCGCACTCCTCCAGCGTCACGAGCCCCTCGTCGACGAGTTCGTCGAGCTGCGGCAGGAACGCCCGTACCCGCTCCTCGGTGTCCACGACGACGACCGCCACGGGCAGGTCCTCGCTCAGGGACAGCAGGCGGGAGGTGTGGATGCGCGAGGAGGCGCCGAAGCCCTCGATGCCCCGGAAGACGCTCGCCCCGGCGAGTCCGGCCGCGTGCGCGCGGTGCACGATCTCGGAGTAGAGGGGCTTGTGGTGCCAGGTGTCGTCCTCGCCGATGTAGACGGTCAGCCTGAGGGCCCGGCCGGTGAGTGACGTCATCGCTTCCTCCCGATCAGCGCCCGGCGGGCGGCGACGGAGGCGAGCCACACCGCGGCGAGGGCCGCGCACAGCGTCGCGGCGAGATAGCCGAGCCCGAGGCCCGGGCGGCCGGCGTCGACCAGCTTGCGGATGTCGACGGCGTAGGTGGAGAAGGTGGTGAAGCCGCCGAGCACGCCGGTGCCGAAGAAGGGGCGTACGAGGCGGCGGGCGGCCCACACGTCGGTGATGAGCACCATGAAGACACCGATCACCGCGCAGCCGATGACGTTGGTCAGGAACGTCGCCCAGGGGAAGCCACCCGGCGGCGTGGGCCAGGCGAGGGCGAGGCCGTAGCGGGCACACGCGCCGAGGGCGCCGCCGAGGGCGACCACCGCGACGACGGGGATCTGGGCACGCCACTCCGACCGCCGCCGTGGGGTGGGGCGGACACGGAGGCTCTGGGCTTCCGGGGCTGTCATCCTGGTGCGTCTCCTGATGCGGCCTGCCCCGACGGGTGATCACGGCCGGGCACCAGCGTACCGCCGTGTCAGCGGGCCGTGGTCCGCGCGCAGACCGCGACGCCGGGCTCCCACAGGCTGCCGAGGACGAGGTGGTCCCCGCTCACGCAGACGCTGGTGACCATGCGGAAGCCGGAGCGGCGGCGGGTGAGGTGCCGGACGGTTCGTCCGGTGTCGTCGAGGGCCATCACCCCGGTCGTCCCGCTCGGGCGGTACGGCGCGTGTACGGCTGCCCGGGCGGCGGCGGCGCGCACGGCGGGCGGGGCGCGGTGCAGAAGGTCCAGCGGCGGAACCCGGGGACTGGCGAGCGCGACCCACAGCGGGCCGTCGGGGCCCTCGCGCCAGAGGTTGTCCGGCATGCCGGGCAGCATGGCGAAGAGATCGGCGTGGCCCGCGCGCGGACCGGTGAGGTAGTAGCGGGTGAGGCGGCAGGCGCCGGTCTCGGCGATCACCAGGAAGGAGCCGTCGGCACCGGCCGCCAGGCCGTTGGCGAACTGCAGTCCGTCCAGCAGGACTTCGGGCTCACCGCCCGCGGGCGGAAGGCGCAGCAGCCGTCCGGTGCCGGTGTGTTCGGCGATGTCGCCGATCCACTGCTCCAGTGGGTAGCGGCGGCTGGAGACGGTGAAGTACACGCTGCCGTCCGGCAGGACGACGACATTGCTGCAGAAGCGGAGCCGCTCCCCCGCCGCCGAGTCCGTGAGAACGCGGACGGTTCCGGCGGCGCCTTCGGCGGGGTCGACGCGCAGCAGTCCGCGTTCCGCGTCGCACACCAACAGGCCGCCGTCCGGGAGCGGTTCGAGTCCGAGAGGACGGCCGCCGGTGTCCGCCAGCACCTCCACGCGGGCCGTGCGCGGGTCGCCGAGGCCGTGGACGCGCAGGATCCGGCCGTCCTCCACTCCGGTCAGCACGCGCCCGTCCGCGTCGGCCACCACGTCCTCGGGGCCGCGGGCGCCCAGGGAGAGGTAATGGAGCGGGACGAGTGCCGTGGGTCGGTCCATGCGTGTGCCCTTCGCGGTCGGTCGGCCCATTCCGACTCTGTCGTCCCCTCACCACCCCTTCTCGAAAACCCGGGCCACCTCCGCGATGCGGATCTCGTCGCGTCGGTAGCAGGTGCCCCGGCAGCTGCGACGGGTGCGCAGCAGGCCGAGGCGGGTGAGGAAGTCCAGGTGGGCGACGGCGGTCCGGCGGGGCACGCCCAGTTTGGCGGCCACGGCACGCGCCGTGACTCCCGTCTCGGCGAGGTCGCGGCGACGGGGCGCCGAGAAGTGGGCCGCGGGCTCCTTGAGCCAGTCCAGAATCGTCTGCCGTATCCGGCCCGAGGGGGTTCCCATCATCCGTGCGCCTCCGTCCCCGGCCTCCTCGTACGCAGTGTTCCCACTGTCGCGCGGCCGACTCCGTCGCGTTCTGGACTCGGCGGTCGTTGTCCGGTACCGAACGGCGTGCGACCGAAGAAGGGCCTATGACTTCGGAAAATCGGCGAAGGCCCGGCCGCCCCTCACGGCCGGGCCCGTCACCGGCGGTTCAGCGGTGGCTGAACCACGTCATGGAGGAGAGCGCCTTGTCGTCGTAGCCGAACAGGGCCCGGTTCTCCCAGCCGTTGCCGGAGGCGGCGTCGGCCGGATCTCGGCCGTTGCCGGAGACGGCGGTCCAGGTCGCCTTCCAGTAGAAGACGCCGAGGCCACGGTGGTTCGGTACGGCCTCCACGATGCTCGCCACGTCGTTCATCCACTTGGTCTGGCCGGCCACGGTCGCCGGGGAGCCGGAGACCAGCTCCCCGGTGGTGTCGATCTGGTTCTCCAGAGAGTCGTTCTGGGCCAGGGTGAACGGGTAGGCCGTCTCGGCGACGAACACCGGCTTGCCGTAGCGGGAGGCCGCGTCGTCCAGGGTGGTCTGGAAGTCGGAGAGCGGGCCGTGCCAGTAGCCGTAGTACGACAGTTGGCCCCAGTTGTCCGTCGAGCCCTCGGACCACAGGATGCCGGCATTGAAGTGCGCTCCGTCTCGGCCGCGTACCGCTCCACCAGGCGCCGGGTGATCTGCGGGCGAGGAGGGCGTCGCCGGTCTTGACCGGCCCACGGCCGGCCGTGTCGTCGTCCACGACGAGAACGTCGGGGAGTTGAGCGAGAGGGGGCTCGCGCTGTACCGGCGGCGCCGGATCGGCATGATCTTCCAGTTCTTCAACCTCATCGACGATCTGTCGGCCCTGGACAACGTTGCGCTGGCCGCCCAGCTGACCGGAACACCGGCCCGGCAGGCCCGGCGGCGGGCCCTGGAGCTGTTCGAGGAACTGGGCATCACGGACCGCCGCAACGCGTACCCGGCGGTGCTCAGCGGTGGTGAGCGGCAACGGGTCGCCGTGGAACGGGCGTTGATGAACCGGCCCGCGCTGCTACTGGCCGACGAGCCGACCGGCGCGCTGCACAGCCGGGCAGGGGAGCAGGTGATGGACCTGCTGATCGACCTGACCAGATCGGCCAGACCCCGATCATCGTCACGCACGACGAGCGGCTCGCGCAGCGCTGTGCGAGCCGGCTGGTGCAGCAGGCCGACGGCCGGGTGACGGGTGAGCACACCCTGGAGCCGTCGGCCGTGCTCAACACCCACGACCGGCGTCGCGACCTCGGCATGCTCAAGTCGATCGGCATGACCCCGCGCCAGGTGACGGTGATGACGGTGACATCGATGGCCGTGCTCGGCGTGATCGGGTCGGTGCTGGGTGTCCCGCTGGGCATCGCCGCCTATGAGGTGGTCGTCCCGCGGATGGCCGCGGGGATCGACATCGCCCTGCCGTCGTACATGACGGACGTCCGGCACGCGCCGAGGCTGGCCGAAGTGGCGCCGGCGGGTCTGGTGATCGCCGTCATGGGCGCCCTCGTCCCCGCCCGGCGCGCGGCCCGGCTCACCGTGGCGGAGGTGCTGCACAACGAGCGACCCACCGGGGAGCCCGCAACCGGTCAGGATCGAAGAAGCCGGAGCGGGCTCCCCGGCCCTAGCGTGAGGTGCACCGACGGAAAACCCGTTGGGCCACGCACCTCAGAAGGAGAGTCCCATGACCGCCGGCGTGCAGACGATCATCTACCCCGTCAAGGACAAGGACCGGGCCAAGGCCCTGTTCACCGCCCTGCTGGGTGTCGAGCCGTACGCGGACCAGCCCTACTACGTCGGTTTCAAGGCCGAGGGTCAGGACGTCGGCCTCGACCCGAACGGGCATGCCCAGGGCCTGACCGGGCCGGTGCCGTTCTGGCATGTCACCGATCTCCGAGAGCGCCTCGCGGCCCTGCTGGCGGCGGGCGCCGAGGTGGTCCAGGACGTGCGCGACGTCGGCAACGGCAGGCTGATCGCGTCGGTGAAGGACCCCGACGGCAACCTGATCGGCCTCCTCCAGGACCCGGCCGCCTGAGCACCGCCCCCTCCGCTTGCACTCGCACTAGTTGCACACTCAACGATTGGCCGGATCGGTGCTACGGTGCCGGTATGGCAGTCAAGACGGCCGACGCCCGGCTCGAGGAACGGTGGCGGGACATCCTCGCCGTGCACGCGCGCACGATGTGCGAGATCGACCGGGCCCTGCACCCGCACGGGCTGGGCGCCAGCGACTTCGAGGTGCTGGACATCCTGGCGACCGAGTCGCCCGCGCAGGGCGACCAGTGCCGGGTGCAGAACCTGGTCGGCCGGGTTCATCTCAGCCAGAGCGCGCTGTCCCGGCTGATCGGCCGGCTGGAGAAGGACGGGCTGGTGGAGCGCTCGGTGTGCGCGGAGGACCGGCGCGGGGTGTGGGTGGCCCTCACCCCCAAGGGCCGCGCGCTGCACGCCGAGGTGCTGCCCCTGCAGCGCGCCGTGCTGGAGCGCATGCTGACCGGGCAGGAGCGCTGGAGCCCCGGGCAGGATCACTAGAGCACCAGCTCGGCGCCGTCGGGCAGGACCTCGACGCCCTCCCCGGCGGCACGCGCGCGTGCCGGTGAGGCGGGGTCGAGCAGGGGGTTCGTGTTGTTGAGGTGGGTGTAGATCCGGCGGGCGCCGGGATGCCGGGCCAGGGCGGCGAGGGTGCCGTCCGCACCGGTGACCGGCAGGTGCCCCATGGCGGCCTGCCGGGCCGCGGACCGTACCGTCGTGCCCATCTCGTCGGCCGCGTAGAAGGTGCCGTCCAGCAGCACGCAGTCGGCCTCGGCGCACAGTTCGTCCAGCTCCAGGCTCCAGGCGCCCAAACAGGGCGCGTACACCAGCACTCCCCCGCTGGCCAGGTCCTCGACGCGGTACGCCGTCACCCACGGGGCGGCCGGTCCCGGCGCCTGCGCCGGCACGTACTTCGGGATCTTCGCGCCCACCGGATGGGCCGTGACCACCAGCCCGCCGGCCAGCACGAACCCGCCGTCGGCCAGGCTGTCCGCCCACTCCCAGGGGGCGTAGCGGTCCAGGGCGGCCCGGGCCGGGGCCAGCACGGCGCGGACCGGCGAGGTGGCGTACACCTTCAGGCCCGCGGCCCCGCGCAGTTCGGCGAGGCCGGTGACGTGGTCGGCCTCGGCGTCGGTGAGCAGGACGCCGCGCAGCGGGGTGTCCCGGGGGCCGGGTCCCGGCCACAGCGCCGGTGCGGCGGTGAGCTGGGTGCGCAGATCGGGCGAGGCGTTCAGCAGCCACCAGTCGCGGCCGTTGCCGGTGACGGCGGCGCACTCCTGGGTGCGGGAGGGCAGCTTGCCGTCCCTTGCCGCCGTACACAGCGAGCACGCGCAGTTCCACTGCGGGAAACCGCCACCGGCGGCAGTGCCCAGCAGGACGACCCTCACGACCATCCGCTCCTTCACACGCGTCCGGACCTGTCCTCGCTGTGATCTTCCCGCCTCGGGCCGGGGACTACCCGGCGGCGGGGGGCAGTTCCGGCCGTCCTTCGCCCGGCCTGCGGTCCGCCGGGCGCTCGGGCGGGATCGGCCCACCGGGGAAGTCTCGGGGACCGGTCCACAGCGCGGGTACGGCGTCGCAGCGCCGGCACAGATCGTAGGCGATCGCCTCGTAGTTGACCCGCCAGCCCTGGAAGTGCGGCCAGGCCTCCTTCGGCGGGCGCTGGGCCCGGAACCCGGCCGACTCCAGCATGGCCGCGGCCGCGTCGAACTCGGCGAAGGTGAGCCGGATGGTCGCGTCCGGCGACGGGTCGGCGTCGAAGGGCATGCGCAGCGCGCGGGCGATGTCGCGCAGGGCGGTGAAACCGGCCCGCAGCACCAGCCGGGCCTCCGGCGGGGCGAGCCGTGGGTCCAGGGCCAGCTGCATCGCGGCCGCGTCCATCACCGCGACGAGACCGACCAGCCAGCTGCGGTGCGGGCGCGGGGAGCGGAAGGCCAGCAGGACGGGGTACGTCGAGTGGCTCTCGCCCATGTCCGAGGCGAGGCGTTCCCAGGCGCGATACAGCGCCGGCAGCGAGGTCTCGGTGTCGACCAGCCACTGCCGGGCGAGGATCTCCGGCCCCCAGGCGGGCTCGCCGGCCCGTGCCTGCAGCAGGGTCACCTCCAGTTCGCGGCGGTTGTAGGCGGCGTACAGGGTGGGCAGATAGGCGATCTGCAGCGCGATCACGACCGGTCCGGTGGCCGCGGCGACGAAGTCGAGCACCGAAAGCTTCAGCCGGGCGCCGCTGGCGAAGCCGAGGGTGAACAGGCTGGACCCCGCCTCCCGGAACGCGGCGGTCCAGGACAGCCCGGACAGCGAGTACAGCAGGAGGCCGAAGCCGAGCAGCGCACCGGCGAGCCAGGTGGCGAGCATGCCGATGAGCATCAGCGGGGCCAGCCAGGTCTGCGCGCGGTCGATGGCTGCGTAGTCCTTGCGGACGGCCGTCAGCCGGAGGACTCGGCGCAGGGCCCACCAGAGGCGGAAGACCAGCACGGAGTAGAGGCCCCGGGGAACCACGAGAGTGCGCAGGATGCTGGTCAGCACCAGGACCAGGACCAGTGCCCCTGCCGCGCCGGCGATGTATTCCATGGGCCTATTTTTGTCGCCCACGGAGGTGGGAGGATCGCTTTCGTGCGCGGGCGCGGGTCGCTCGTGGTCTCTCGCGCCGTTCCCCGCCCCCCTCGGGGCGCTTCGTCAGCGGGCCAGCAGCGTGCGTACCCCCTGTGAGGTGAGGGTCAGGGCGTGGGTGGAGCTGCCGTCTATGGCCAGGGAGAGGTCCTCGTCGGGCCACTGGGAGGCCAGGGCGCCGAGCGGGATGAGGCGGTAGCGGGAGACGAAGGGCAGCAGCCCGGCCATCTCGCCCTCCGTGGTGAAGACGGGGACGACCGGATCGCCTCCGGGCTGTTCCAGGACGGGCAGGGCCACGGTCGTGGCGTCGGCGCCCTCCCCGTCGACCGCGTCGTCCGGCACGGGGACGAGCACGTCACTGTGGGCGAGGACGTCCAGCGCGGCCTGGTCCTCGGCGTTCACGGTCAGCGCGTCCAGCGCCTGCTGGGCCGGCGTCGGCAGGTCGTTGTGTGCGGGTGTCTCCATGGCAGGTCCCCAGGTAGCGACGGTCGTACGGGCCACACCGGAGGCGGAACCGCGCCCCCGGGCATGCTTCGCCTCGCGTACCCGGTGGGCCGCGGGACATGCGTGAGGATCGGCGGGAGATCCGATGGTGGGCCGGCCCCGGTGATGGCCGGGGATGGTGAAAGTCGGCCGGTGAGAAGGGTCGTCGCCGACGCGGGGCCGCCCGGACAGGGCCTAGCTTGACCGTATGCCGATGCAGCCGTGGTTCCGCGACGCCAAGCTGGGGATCTTCGTCCACTGGGGCGTCTACGCGGTGGACGGAGTCCCGGAGTCCTGGTCGTTCTACACCGGACAGGTGTCCCACGAGCGGTACATGAAGCAGCTCGACGGCTTCACCGCGTCCCGCTACGACCCGCGTGCCTGGGCGGACCTCTTCGCCCGTGCCGGTGCCCGGTACGCCGTGCTCACCGCGCGCCACCACGACGGTGTGGCCCTGTGGGACAGCGCCCACGGCGATCTGAACGTGGTGCGCCGTACGCCTGCGGGGCGTGACCTGATCGCCGGATACGCCGACGCGCTGCGCGAGCGCGGCCTGCGGGTGGGCCTCTACTACTCCCACTCGGACTGGAACCACCCCGACTACGCGAGCACCCGGCACCCCGCCCCGGACGAGGATCCCCCGAACCCCCTGGCGCATGCCCGGCCCGGCGAGGAGGATCCGGCGGCCTGGGCGCGGTTCCTCGCCTACCGGGACGGTCAGGTCGGGGAGCTGGTGGACCGGTTCCGGCCGGATCTGCTCTGGTTCGACGGCGAGTGGGAGCGCACCGAGGAGCAGTGGGGCATGGACGCCCTGGCCGCACGGATCCTGGCCGGCCATCCGGAGACGGTCCTCAACGCGCGCATGCTGAGCCACGGCGACTACGCCACCCCGGAGCAGGGCGCGCCGCTCCAAGCTCCCGACGGCCCCTGGGAGTTGTGCCTGACCGTCAACGACTCCTGGGGATTCCAGCACCGGGACCACAACCACAAGTCGGTGCTCCAGTTGGTGCGTTACTTCACGGAGACGATCGGCGCGGGCGGCAACCTGCTGCTCGACGTGGGCCCGCGTGAGGACGGCACGCTCACCGCGGAGCAGGAGGAGCGCCTGGCGGGGCTCGGGGCGTGGATCGGCCGGCACGCCGAGGCCGTGTACGGCACGGTGGCGGGCCTGCCTCCGGGACATCACTACGGCCCGAGCACCCTGTCGGCCGACCGGCGGACGCTGTACCTCTTCTGCTTCGACGCGCCGCGCGAGACGGTCTCCGTACGCGGCCTGCGCAACCGGGTGCGCCGGGTGAGCGTGCTCGGGACGGGCGCCGAGCTGGGCCACCGGGTCACCGGCGGGCTGCACGAGGTACCAGGGGTGACCTGGCTGGACGCGCCGGCGGCGGGGGACGTGGACGAGTACGCCACCGTGCTCGCCGTGGAACTCGACGGGGAACTGGACCTCTACCGGGGCACGGGGCGCTCCTGACGCGGAAACCCGTCGGCGTCAGCCGAACGTCAGGGTCAGCTCGAAGTGGTCGGGGTCGAGCAGGCCGACGACATGCTCGACGAAGGTGCCGTCGGCCGCCCGGCTCGTCCGCCGCGTCTCCAGGAACCAGTCCCCCGGAGCGCGCCGCAGCAGCTCCGCCTCCCGGGCGTCGACCGGCCGCCCGGAGACCCGCTGTTCCCCGTGGTCGGGCCGCAGCCCCGCGCGCAGCAACAGCTCGGTGACCGACTCCCGGCCGAGGCCGCGGGCGGGCAGCTCGCGGATCACCGGAACCGGCGGCAGGAAACTGCGTTCGTACGACACCACGGTCCCGTCCCCGACCAGCTCACCAGTCCGCTCCACGCACACGAACTCGTCCTTCTCCAGGCCGAGTTCGGCGGCGAGGGCGCCCTCGTGCGTCTGGCGTACGGTGAGGGTCCGCACGGCGGTGTCCGCACCCTGCACGGCCCGGGCGCGGGCCCAGCCGAACCGGTCGTCCGGCGGGCGGCCGTCGAATTGGACGTACGAGCCCTTGCCGGTGCGGGTGGTGATCAGGCCCTCCTCGGACAGTTCGGCGAGGGCCGCGCGGATGGTCGTACGGCTGACGCCGAACCGCTCGGCGAGGGTGTGTTCGCCGGGCAGCCGCTCGCCCGCCGCGCGGCTGCCGTCGCGGATCTCCCGGGCGAGGATCCGGCTGATCCGCTGGTGCTTGAGCGGGACGCCGGTCACGGCCCGGCCCCGGCGAGCAGCTCGTCGACGGTGGTGACCCGGACCAGCGGCCGGTACAGCTCCATGATCTGCAGGGCCTTGAGGTGGGAGTCGTCGTCCACGCCCGCGCAGGCGTCCGCGACCACCAGCACCTCGGTGCCGGCGTCGGCGGCGGCCAGGGCGGTGGAGAGCACACAGCACTCGGTGCTGACACCGGCCAGGACCAGGCGGTCTTCCGGGCCGACGCGGGCGGCGAGCTCCGGGGTCCACTTGCCGAAGGTGGTGGCGTGCACGACATGGCCGGCCGGATCGGCGAACTCCTCGGACAGGTGCCAGAGTTCGGCGTCCGGGGGCTGCAGGGCGAAGGGCCACTCGTCGTAGTAGGCGCGCCAGGCCCCGGCCGGTGTCGCGGGGGCCAGGAAGCGGGTGAAGGTGACGCGGTCGGCGAAGGCCGGCAGCAGGCTGCGTACGCCCGCCACCGCGTCGGCGTACCGGGGGGTGGCCCATGGGCTCGCCGGGTCGGCGAAGACGCGCTGCATGTCGATGACGGCGAGGTGTCCGGCGGTCATGGGTGCAGCACCCCCTCGTCGGTCACCGGGCTCGGTGTCCGCGTCTCCTGGGCGCGGACCCGGCCCCGGCCCGTCAGCAGGGTGCCGAGGAAGGCGAGAACCAGCGCCACCAGGACGCCGAGGTTGGCGTACGCCCAGGCACTGGTCTTGCCCCCGAGGCCGAACGGACCGAGGAGATACCCCTGCCAAGTCAGCCAGCTCGCCGCGGTGTTGGTGACCAGGCCCCATCCGACGGCCGTGGCGGCGAGGGTGAGCAGCAGGGGCGGCAGGGGGATGTCGCCGTAGCGGCCGTGCGGGCGGTAGAGGTCGCCGTCGTCGTAGTCGCGGCGGCGCAGGGCGAGGTCGGCGAGGATGATGCCGCACCAGGCGGCGATGGGGACGCCGAGCGTGGTGAGGAAGCCCATGAACTGACCGAGGAAGTCACCGGCGAAGAACACGATGTAGACCGAGCCGGCGATCATCAGGACGCCGTCGAGGAAGGCGGCCAGATAGCGGGGCACCGGCAGGCCGGCGGAGAGCAGGGCGAGGCCCGAGGAGTAGATGTCGAGGACGGCGCCGCCGACCAGGCCGAGGACGGCGACCACGGCGAACGGCACCAGGAACCAGGTCGGCAGGATCGTGGTCAGCGCGCCGATCGGGTCGGCCGCGATCGCCTTGCTCAGCCGTGGCGAGGAACCGGCCAGCAGCAGGCCGAAGACCAGCAGGAGCAGCGGGGCCACCGAGGCACCGAACGTGGTCCAGCCGATCACGCCGCGGCCGGACGAACTCCGGGGCAGATAGCGGGAGTAGTCGGCGGAGGCGTTCACCCAGCCCAGGCCGAAGCCGGTCATCATGAACACCAGCGCGCCGATGAATTCCTGCGCGGAACCCGACGGGACGGCGCTCACCGTGCTCCAGTGGATGTGGTCGGCGACGAGACCGACGTAGACGACGGTGAGGACACCGGTGATCACGGTGATCGCCGTCTGCAGCCGCATGATCAGGTCGAAGCCCATGACTCCGCCGACGACGGTCAGCGCGGCCACGACCACCAGCGCGGCGACCTTGGTCTCGCTACCGCCGCCCCAGCCGAGGCGGCCGAGGACGGTCGCGGTGGCCATCGTGGCGAGCGCGGTGAGGACGGTCTCCCAGCCGACGGTGAGCATCCAGGAGATCACCGACGGCAGCCGGTTGCCGCGCACTCCGTACGCCGCCCGGCTGAGCACCATCGTGGGCGCCGAGCCGCGCTTTCCGGCGACCGCGATGAAGCCGCACAGCAGGAACGAGACGACGATGCCGAGCACGCCGGCGGCGAGGGCCTGCCAGAAGGAGATCCCGAAGCCCAACGCGAAGGCGCCGTAGCTCAGGCCGAGGACGGAGACATTGGCGCCGAACCAGGGCCAGAACAGCGTCCGCGGGGTGCCCTTGCGCTCGGCGTCCCCGATCACGTCGAGTCCGTGCGTCTCCACCTGCAACGGGCGGCCGGTGGATCTGCCGTCGGTTATTCGTCGCGGATCCTGCGGCTGCGTCATCCCCGAGCCCCTGCCTGCCTGTCTAGACGTGTCTACTCACGGTAGAAGCGGCAGCCCGGGCCGTCAACGACGGCTGCCCGACGGCCCGGCGGTGCTCGCGGTTCAGCGGTCGAACTCCTCCTGGATCGGCGTCCTCGGCTCCTCCCGCAGGTGCTGGGAGAGGCCGGGCTTCCCGCCCTGCCGTGCCTGTTCCGCGCGCCGTGCCGCCGTGCGACCGATGTCCGAGTCCGGGTCGACCCGTACGGACCTCGCCACGTCGTCACGGCCCGTGTACTGCTCGGCGGGGATGCCGCGCAGGGCCTTGACGACCTCGTCCGACGCTCCCGCCTCACGCGCGGCCGTGACCAGGCGGTCCTTGTCGGCCGGGTACGACACGTCCTTCAGCGCGGCCAGCACCTCGGGGACGCTGGTGTGTGCCGTGCTCATGGCGCCTCCCTCACTCCTCGTCGCCTTCCTCGGCGCTCTCGTCCGCGGTGTCCTCGCCCTCTGCCTGGGACGGAGTCGTACGCGGCGGCTGCTCGGCCTCCGTGGTACCCGGCTCCCGCTCGCCCTCGGTCTGCGAAGGGGTGCTCTCACCCATCGGACCTCCCCCACGCGTCCGTGCCGGTTCCGAAGACCCCGAGTACCCGTCCCTCCCGCTTCCCATGACCGGGGAGCACTCTCACCTCCCATGGACCGGATGGGATCCGTGAATCCGCGGCAGAGGGATGGGCACCTGACCGGTCCCGGCGCGGTATGCGGCGCCGGCGTACGGATCCAGCAGCCGAGGTGAGCAAGGCGGTCTTCCAGAACGAGTGACCGGATCACGAGCGTGCGGCGGCCGGAGCACACCACTCCGGCCGCCGCACGCTCCGGACATCCGTGCCCGCGCTCAGCGCACGGCGCGGACGGCGGGCACGCCCAGGTCGACCGGGCCCGCGGCTTTGCCGGTCTTGCAGGAGTCGTGGCAGTCCTTCTCCAGACTGCAGCACAGCGAACAGACCGCGCCCTGGTGGAACGGGCAGCCGGCCATGTCGGGCCGTTCGAAGACGGTCGCGCACACCGAGCAGGTCAGCGCGGCCGCCGAGGGCAGCCCGTCGGGTCCCAGCAGCGGCTCGTCCAGGAGGTCCGCGCGGGCGATGTAGTACCTGCCCTTGGTGAGCACGGCGAACAACGGCGAGAGCACCATGGCCAGGAACAGCGCGACGAAGGGCGAGAACGCCTTGCCATAGGCGCCGAAGGCGTCGAAGTACGCGGCGATGGACACCGCCGACGCGATCAGCATGGAGCCGAAACCCACCGGGTTGAAGTGGTGGAGATGGGCCCGCTTGAACTCGATGTACGACGGGCTCAGCTTCAGCGGCTTGTTGATGACCAGGTCGGCGACGACCGCGCCGATCCAGGCGATCGCCACGTTGGAGTAGAACCCGAGGACGGTGTTGAGGAAGCCGAAGACGCCGCCCTCCATCAGGGCGAGCGCGATGCCCACGTTGAGGAATATGTAGACGACACGACCGGGGTGACGATGTGTCAGCCGGGAGAAGAAGTTCGACCACGACAGCGAACCAGAGTACGCGTTCGTCGAGTTGATCTTTATCTGGGACAGGATGACGAAGAAGGTGGCCAGTCCCAGGGCGACGGGCGCGGCGAACGTGCCGAAACCGTGCACGTACTGCTGGATCGGCTCGTTGGCCTTGGCCAGCCCCACGCTCCCGGCGATGAAGAAGGCCAGGAAGGCGCCGCCGAACTGCTTCAGCGCGCCGAGCACCACCCATCCGGGTCCGGCGCCGAGGACCGCGGCCCACCACTGCCTGCCGTTGGCGGCCGTCCTGTCGGGCATGAAGCGCAGATAGTCGACCTGCTCCCCGATCTGCGCGATCAGCGACAGGGCGACGCCCGCGCCCGCCCCGACCCCGAGCATGCTGATGCCGGACCCGGTGGGCGAGTCACCCGCGAAGTGCGTGAACTCCGCGAACTTTCCCGGGTCCTGGATCGCGATGGACACGAACGGCGCCACCATCAGCACCAGCCAGACCGGCTGGGTCCACACCTGCATCTTGGACAGTGCCGTCATGCCGTAGACGACGAGCGGCAGGATGATCAGCGAGCAGATCACGTAGCCGACGGGGAGCGGTATGTGCAGGCCCAGTTCGAGGGCCTGCGCCATGATCGAGCCTTCGAGGGCGAAGAAGATGAAGGTGAAGCTCGCGTAGATCACCGAGGTCAGTGTCGAGCCCAGATACCCGAATCCGGCGCCCCGGGTCAGCAGGTCCATGTCGATGGAGTACTTCGCCGAGTAGTACGAGATCGGGATGCCGGTGAGGAAGATGACCACCGCCGCGGTCAGGATCGCCACCATGGCGCTGGAGAAGCCGTGCGAGACGGCGATCGAGCCGCCGATCGCGAAATCCGCGAGATAGGCGATGCCGCCGAGGGCCGTGGTGCCCACGACGTACGGCGTCCAGCGGCGGAAGGACTTCGGCGCGTAGCGCAGCGAGTAGTCCTCCAGCGTGTCGTTCCGGGTCCACCCGTTGTACGTCCGGCCGCCCGGGGAGGACGGCGGGGCTGGCGGCGCCTGCTTGTCGACGGTCTCCGTCACGGCTGCTCCCTCTTCCTGCGGTCCGCCCCGGTGGGGCCCGGGGCGTTGCAGGGAAGGTTCGCGCCGCACCATTACCTGGCCGTTTCGCCTTCTTTACGGCGGCGGACACGATGAGGCGGATCGCCGCAGGTCACCGAGGCGGGGCCGTCGGGTGGGGTCGCGTTTCGTCGTTCTTCTCGGCTCGATCGGTTCCCTCTCGGCCAGTTCAGGGGGAATTGCGGCGGGGGGCCGCGGAGTTGCGGGCTCGGGCAGGGTGCGCAGGAGCAGCCAGCTCAGCGCCGGCATGAGGACGAGCGGGGTGAGGGGGATCGAGGTGTTCCTTCGCACCCCGTCGTGCTCCGGCCCAGGCGGGATGTCGCACTTCCGATAAACTGCCAGGTGATGACGGAAATCCGCCACCTGCCGGCCGCTCCGACGCTCACCCGGTGGCTGGCGCCGCGCGCGGCGATCGAGGCCCACCGGCACGACGACCACCAGATCGTGTACGCGGGCCGGGGCGTGGTGGCCGCGACCACCGACGCGGGCTCGTGGGTCGCCCCCGCCACCCCCGCCATCTGGGTGCCGGCCGGCACGGTCCACGCCCACGAGGCGCACGGCGAGCTGGAGTTGCACCTGGTGGGGCTGCCGGCGTCCGAGGACCCGCTGGCCCTGGACACCCCCACGGTGCTCGTCGTGTCCCCCCTGCTGCGCGAGCTGATCATCGCCCACACCCGTACACCGGACGACGGCAGCCCCGAACGGGCCCGGCTGCGCGCGGTGTTGCTGGACCAGCTGAGGGCCTCGCCGCAGCAGCCCCTGCACCTGCCCACGCCCTCCTCCCCGCTGCTGCGCGCCCTGTGCGACATCCTGCGCGCCGACCCGGCCGACGGCCGCACCCTGGCCGAGCTGGGCCGGGAGGTCGGGGCGAGCGACCGTACCCTGTCCCGGCTGTTCCGGAGCGACCTGGGCATGACGTTCCCCCAGTGGCGCACCCAGTTGCGGCTGCATCACGCCCTGGTCCTGCTGGCGGAGCAGACGCCGGTCACGACGGTGGCACACCGGTCCGGCTGGTCCTCGGCCAGCGCGTTCATCGACGTCTTCCGGCGCACCTTCGGCCACACCCCCGGCTCCCGCGGCCCGTTCGGCTGACTCCCGCGCCCAGGGGGCAGGCGCGGCTCGGTCCGGTGACCAGGAACGCAAACACACCGGTGAGGCTCCGGCTGCCTGAGCGGCTGTACTCACGCTCCACCCACGCCTGCCCAGGTGGCCGTGTCGGCGGCGTGGCGTGTGCGGTGCCGGAGCGGTACGCGGTGAGGATGGCGGGCGGGAGCAGCCGGCTGGAGGTGGGTATGACGGTGAACCGTATCGGCCTGGTGGTGCACGGCGGCCGTGCCGAGGCCGTGGCCGCCGCGGGTGTGGTGCGCGAGTGGTGCGCGGAGCATGCCGTGGGATGCGCCGATATCGACGTGTGGCAGGAAGGCGCGCGGCACAGTGCCCGGGAGGAGGTCGATTCGGCGGGCGATCCCGACCTCATCGTCACTCTCGGCGGGGACGGCACCTTTCTGCGCGGTGCCCGGCTGGCGGCCGAGAACGACGCCCTGGTCCTCGGCGTCGACCTCGGCCGCGTCGGCTTCCTCACCGAGGTTCCGGCCTCGGGGGTGCGCTCGGCGCTGGACGCGGTCCGGTCCGAGCGGATCAACGTGGAGAGCCGGATGCTGCTGACCATGCGGGCGTCCTGCCGGCTGCAGGTGCCCGCGCAGATGGAGGCGCTTCTGAAGTACGGCCGCGGGCCGATGCTGCCGCCGCCCCGAGTGCGTGGGGAGTGTGAGACGGGCGGCGAGTGGGGAGTCGCGCTGAACGTCACCGCGCTCAACGACGTCGTCGTGGAGAAGCTGGCCCGGGACCGACAGGTGTCGGTCGCCGTCTATCTGGCCGGCCGGCTCCTGGCCAGCTACTCCGCCGACGCGCTGCTGGTGGCCACGCCCACGGGCTCCACCGCGTACAGCTTCGCCGCAGGCGGCCCGGTGGTCTCGCCGCGCGCGGAGGGCCTGGTCTTCACACCAGTCGCCCCGCACATGGTGTTCAACCGCTCGGTCGTGGCCGCCCCCGACGAGCCCATCGCGCTGCGGATCCTCGACCGGTCGGGCGAGGCCGCCGTCAGCATCGACGGCCAGCTGCGCGGAGTACTGAATCCCGGGGACTGGATCGGTGTGTACGCCGCACCACGCCGGCTGAAGGCGGTCCGGCTGGGCCCGATGGACTTCTACGGCCGGCTGCGCGAGCGGATGAACCTCACCGACGCGCCCGCCGCGCTCGCCGACGGCACAGCCGCTCCGCTCTGGCCGGTGACCACACCCCGGCCGGGCGACCTGGCCCACCTCGCCCTGCCTCCGGCTCCCGAGGACGGGCGCCGGCTGTCCTGAGGTCCGGCACGGATACGGGAGCCGGCCCTGGGAGCGCGCCTCCCGTGATAGCCCCACGCGTGTGTCCCCGTTCCGGGGGGCGGTGCGGGTGACATCGGCGGCGTCGGTGGCCGGTGACAAGTCCGCGGGTGCCGGCGAGCGCCGGCCCGCGTGGATGGAGACGTCGCTGTAGCCGGTCCGGGACGCGTGCCGCTCCACGAGCGGCACGCGGATGTACTTGTTGGTGTCGGTGTTGAGGAAGCTCAGCCGGGTGCCCGAGTAGAACGCGGCCATGTTCACTCCCAGCATGGACCCCGGGTGTTGCCCGCTGCGTCGCGTCGCTGACGCCATCGGCATGGGCGCGCCGGCCCTCGTCGGATTCGTGCCGGCACTGCGAACACCTCACAGCCGTCCGGGCCACTGCCAGGAGCTGCGGCGGCCTCAGAGGCGGTGAGGGTCGGTCCTCAACCCGGCCACGGCCGCGGCTCCAGGACCGATCGAGAAGGTCGGAGTGCGGCCGTGCGGGTGCTTGCTGTCACGAACGGGGACGACATGGGGCCCCGCCCCTGACCTCCGCTCAGTCCGTCGTGGACGACTCTCGCCGCGGCAGCTTCCAGTTCGGGCGCGGGAAGTGGCACGTGTAGCCGTTGGGGTAGCGCTCCAGGTAGTCCTGGTGCTCGGGCTCGGCCTCCCAGAAGTCGCCCACGGGCTCCACCTCCGTGACCACCTTGCCCGGCCACAGCCCGCTCGCCTCGACGTCCGCGATGGTGTCCTCGGCGACGCCGTGCTGTTCCTCGTCGGCGTAGAAGATGGCGGACCGGTAGCTGCGCCCGATGTCGTTGCCCTGGCGGTCCCGCGTGGTCGGATCGTGGATCTGGAAGAAGAACTCCAGGATGTCCCGGTAACTCGTCACCGTGGGATCGAAGAGGATCTCGATGGCCTCGGCGTGGTCACCGTGATCGCGGTACGTGGCGTTCGGCGTGTCACCGCCGCTGTAGCCGACGCGTGTGGACACCACGCCCGGCTGCTTTCGGACCAGATCCTGCATGCCCCAGAAACAACCGCCTGCCAGGACGGCCCGCTCGGTTCCCACGGTCATCGGTCACTCCCTGAAGCTCGGACCCGGCGCGGTCGTCGACGTGCCGGTTACACGGTCACCCAGCCTAATACGACCCGCGCGCGACCAACCTTCAGGTCAGGCACCCCCACGCGGTCCCGGGCATCGGAAATCCGGATGGGCCGAGTTGGTCTAGTCCTCTTGACGAGGTGACTCACTGGCGCTTTGGTATGTACCAACTCGGCCCCGCACGACATCACGGCACCACCCCACCACTCCACGCCCGAGGCATCCCCGGAAGGGGCACTGTCATGCACCTGGCAAGATCTGCGGCTTCCGCCTGCGCGCTCGCCCTCGCGGCCACCGGCGCCGTCGTCACTCTGGCCCCGGCCGGCAGCGCCGCGGCGGCGGCGAGCAGCGTCTACTCCGTGGCTCCCTACGTCGACATGTCCAACAGTCAGGAGGGACTCCTCGACACCGCCATCACCGGACACCAGCTCAAGGCCTACACCGCGGCGTTCGTGCTCGGCGAGGGCTGCAACCAGATCTGGGGCGACACCCTCCCCGTCGGCAACGACTCCTACACCGACCCCGAGATAGCCAAGGCGAAGTCCGAGGGCGCCTCCGTCATCATTTCCTCCGGCGGGGCGAGCGGCGAACCGCTCGCCTGGACGTGCTCCACCCAGAGCAGCATCGACGCCGGGTACCAGGCCCTCATCAGCGACTACGGCGTCACCCGGCTCGACTTCGACGTCGAGGGCGCCGCCGTGGCGGACACCGCGGCAGCGGCCCGCCAGATGCAGGCGATGAAGGATCTCAAGGCGTCCAACCCCGGCCTGCAGTTCTCCATGACCCTGCCGGTGCTGACCAGCGGCCTGACCAACGACGGCGTCAACATCCTCAAGGCCGCCAAGAACGCGGGCGTCAAGATCGATGTGGTCAACATCATGGCCATGGACTACTACGCCGGCACCGGCACCGAGATGGGCCAGGGCGCGATCGACGCGGCCAAGGCCACGCTGGCGCAGATGCAGTCCGTCGACTCCGGTTACACCTACGCCGACCTCGGGATCACCCCGATGATCGGCAAGAACGACGACGGTTCGACGTTCACCCTGGCCGACGCCCGGACCGTGGAGAACTTCGCCGCGCAGAACGGTGTCGGACGGCTCGCCTTCTGGTCCGTCAACCGTGACCAGCCGTGCAGCGGAAGCGCCAACTCGCTGCCCACGTGCAGCGAGATCAGCCAGAACAGCCTCGCGTTCACAGACGCGTTCGTGCCCTACGAGGGCAGCTCGGGCGGCGGCGGAGGCACGACGAGTGACTTCTCCTTGTCCCTGTCACCGGGCTCCGCCTCGGTCGCCCAGGGCGGTTCCGCGACCGCGACCGTCGCCACGGCCGTCACCTCCGGCAGCGCCGAATCCGTCACCCTGTCCGCCTCCGGCGCGCCGTCCGGCGTCGGCGTCTCCTTCAGCCCCGCGACCGTGACATCCGGCGGCACCTCGACGCTGACGGCGACGGTCGGCTCGTCCGTGGCCGCGGGCACCTACCCGATCACCGTCACCGGCAGCGCCGCCGGCGGCAGCCACAGCGCGACCTACACGCTGACCGTCACCTCGAGCGGAGGTGGCGGAGGCGGTGGCGGGGGCTCGCTGACCAATGCCGGCTTCGAGACGGGCGGCCTGAGCCCCTGGACCTGCACGGGCGGCAGCACGGTGGTATCCAGCCCGGCCCACAGCGGCAGCCACGCCCTCCAGGTCACCCCGAGCTCCAGCAGCACCGGCGAATGCGACCAGACCGTCACCCTGTCCCCCAACCACAGCTACACGCTCACCGGCTGGGTCCAGGGCCCCTACGCCTACCTCGGGGTCAGCGGCGGCGCCACCGCCAGCACCTGGTCGAACAGCACGAGTTGGAACCAGCTGACCGTCAACTTCACGACGGGCAGCAGCGGAACCGTCACCGTGTACGTCCACGGCTGGTACGGCCAGTCCGACGTCCACGCCGACGACTTCACCCTCGGCTAGGCACCATCCCGATCCCTCACGCGTGCGGCGCACTCCTCCAGCAGAGGCAGTGCGCCGCGCGCACCGGCGCCGGCGGGGCGGGCCCGGGGGTGCTGACGGGTGCGTCAGGGGCTACCGGGCGCCGTACACCGGCCGTGGGGCCTGTGTCTCGGCGAGGAGTTTCAGGGTTGCCTCGCCCGCCTCCCTCGGGGTCCACCGGGCACCCTTGTCGGTGGTCGGGCCCGGGTGCCAGCCTTCCATGACGGTGATGCGGCCGCCCTCGGTCTCGAAGACCCGGCCCGTCACCCCGGCTGAGGCGGCGGAGCCGAGCCAGACGACGAGCGGGGAGACGTTCGCCGGGGCCATGGCGTCGAAGCCGCCGTCCTCCGGGACGGCCATGGTCTCGGCGAAGGTCCGCTCGGTCATCCGGGTCCGGGCGGCCGGGGCGATGGCGTTGACCTGGACGCCGTAGCGGCCCAGTTCGGCGGCGGCGACCAGGGTCAGGCCGACGATCCCGGCCTTGGCGGCGGAGTAGTTGCCCTGGCCGACGCTGCCCAGCAGCCCTGCTCCGGAGCTGGTGTTGATCACCCGTGCCTCGGGCACGCGGCCCGCCTTCGCCTCGGCACGCCAGTGCGCGGCGGCGTGCCTGAGCGGCAGGAAGTGGCCCTTGAGGTGGACGCGCACGACCGCGTCCCAGGCGTCCTCGTCGAGGTTGAGGAGCATGCGGTCCCGCAGGAACCCGGCGTTGTTGACCAGGGTGTCCAGGCGGCCGAAGGTGTCGACGGCGGTGGCGACGAGGGAGGCCGCGCCCTCGGTCGTGGCGATGTCGCCTCCGTGCGCGACCGCCTCACCGCCGAGCGCGCGGATCTCGTCGACGACCCCCTGAGCCGGTCCTGCGGTCCCGCCCGTGCCGTCGAGGCCGACACCGAGGTCGTTGACGACCACTTTGGCTCCCTCGGCGGCGAAGGCGAGTGCGTGGGCACGGCCCAGGCCGCGGCCCGCGCCGGTGACGACGGCCACGCGTCCGGTGCACAGTCCGGTCACGGTCATGGGTGGAGGTCCTTTCGTCGAGTGTCGCGGGGGGTGCTACTTGTTGACACCGGCGGCGTCGAGGAACGCGGGGCGCTCCCCTCCACCGTGGACGTGCAGGCTCGCCCCGCTGATGTAGGAGGCTCGCTCGGAGGCGAGGAACACGCAGGCGTCGCCGATGTCCTCGGGCATGGCGAGGCGGCCGAGCGGGACGGTGCGGGCGACGGCGGCGATGCCGTCCTCGTCCCCGTAGTGCAGGTGCGACAGTTCGGTGCGGACCATGCCGGGGACAACCGTGTTGACCCGCACGCGTGGCGCCCATTCCACGGCCATGGAGCGGGCGAGGCCCTCCAGCCCGGCCTTCGCCGCGCCGTACGCCGCGGTGCCCGGTGACGGACGCGTTCCGCTGACGCTGCCGATCATCACGATCGACCCTCCGCCGCGCTGACCACGCATCACCTCGTACGCGGCGAGCGACGCGGTGAGAGGGGCGAGGAGGTTCAGCTCGACGACCCGGGCATGCCGTCCGGCTCCGCCCTCGCCGAGCATCCGAAAGGGGGTTCCCCCGGCGTTGTTGACGAGGGTGTCGAGGCGGCCGTACTCCCTCCGCAGCCGCTCGAAGACGGCGGCGACCGCGTCGGCGTCGCGCAGGTCGACGGGGAGGAAGCGAGCCGTGCGGCCGGCCGCCTCGACCGGCTCGTCCGGGGGCCGGCGCGCACAGGTCACGACGTCCGCGCCGGCCTCCAGGAACGCCCGGGCGATTCCGGCACCGACGCCCCGCGTTCCACCGGTGACCACCGTGACGCATCCGGTGAGATCGATGATCGCCGCCACCTGACACCTCCCGCAGCGCGCACTCCGCTGCTACCTTCACACCTAACAAACGTTTGGTGGAAAGGTAGCTGATTGGCTCATGGGTGTCTCCACCTCCGTCCCCGAAGAGGGCATCGCCGTCGTCACCGTGGACTTCCCGCCGGTCAACGCCCTTCCCGTGCGCGGCTGGTACGAACTGGCCGACTCCGTGCGTGCCGCCGGCGCCGACCCGGAGGTCCGGTGCGTGCTGCTCACGGCCGAGGGCCGCGGTTTCAACGCCGGTGTCGACATCAAGGAGATGCAGCGCACGGCCGGGCACGAGGCCCTCATCGGCGCCAACCGCGGCTGCTACGAGGCGTTCGCCGCGGTGTACGACTGCGCGGTCCCGGTGGTCGCCGCCGTACAGGGCTTCTGTCTGGGCGGCGGAATCGGGCTGGCCGGAAACGCGGACGCGATCGTCGCCGCCGACGACGCGGTGTTCGGCCTGCCCGAGCTGGACCGCGGCGCCCTGGGCGCGGCCACCCATCTCCTCCGGCTGGTGCCCCAGCACCTGATGCGGGCCCTGTACTACACCTCGCGCACCGTCACCGCCGCGGAACTGCACCGGCACGGCTCGGTGTGGCGGGTGGTCCCGCGCGCACAACTCCACGACACCGCACTGGAGTTGGCGCGGCAGATCGCCGCCAAGGACGGGTCCTTGATCCGGCTGGCCAAGGCGGCGATCAACGGCATCGACCCGGTCGACGTGCGCCGCAGCTACCGCTTCGAGCAGGGCTTCACCTTCGAGGCCAATCTCAGCGGTGTCGCCGACCGGGTCCGCGACACCTTCGGCACGGACCGGGACACCGTCGGCACGGACCAGGAGCAGCAGTCGTGAGCAGGGACAAGACGATGACCGCCGAGGAGGTCGTCGGCCGGCTGGAGAGCGGCATGACGATCGGCATCGGCGGCTGGGGTTCGAGGCGCAAGCCCATGGCACTGGTGCGGGCGCTGCTGCGCTCGGACGTCACCGACCTGACCGTCGTGTCCTACGGCGGCCCGGACGTCGGGCTGCTGGCCGCCGCGGGAAGGATCCGCACGCTGGTCGCGGCCTTCGCCACCCTCGACTCCATCCCCCTGGAGCCGCACTTCACGGCGGCCCGGCAGCGCGGCGCGCTGGAACTGGTGGAGCTGGACGAGGCCATGTTCATGTGGGGACTGACGGCGGCCGCGCACCGGCTGCCCTTCATGCCGGTCCGGGCCGGTCTCGGATCCGACGTGATGAGGGTCAACCCCCGTCTGCGGACCGTGCGTTCGCCGTACGAGGACGGCGAGGAGCTCGTCGCCGTACCGGCCCTTCGCCTGGATGTCGCGCTCGTACACCTCAACCGCGCGGACGTGCACGGCAACGCCCAGTACCTCGGCCCCGACCCGTACTTCGACGACCTGTTCTGCGAGGCGGCCGACGCCGCCTACGTCTCCTGCGAGCGGATCGTGGACAGCGCGGACCTGCTCAAGGACGCCGGGCCGCAGACCCTCCTGGTCAAGCGCGCGTTCGTGAACGGCGTCGTGGAGACCTCGAACGGTGCCCATTTCACCTCCTGTGCGCCCGACCACGACCGTGACGAGGTGTTCCAGCGGGCCTACGCACGGGCCGCCCGCGACCCGGAGACCTGGCGGGCCTTCGCCGAGCGGTTCCTGTCCGGCGACGAGGACGCGTACCAGGCCGCGGTGGCGGCGTTCCACGAGGAGGAGACGGCGGCATGACCGGCACCCGTACGACGACGGCGGTGACGCGCGCCGAGTACTGCGTGGTGGCCTGCGCCGAGGTCTGGCGCGACGCGGGGGAGGTCCTGGCCAGTCCGATGGGCACCGTCCCGACGATCGGGGCCCGGCTGGCGAAGCTGACCTTCTCCTCCGACCTGCTGCTGACCGACGGCGAGGCACTGCTGATCGGTGACGTCCCGGCGGTGGGTGCCCGGGCCGAGGTGGTCGAGGGCTGGCTGCCGTACCGGCAGCACCTCGCCCTGGTCGCGACCGGGCGCCGGCATGTGATGATGGGCGCGAGCCAGCTCGACCGGTACGGCAACCAGAACATCTCCTGCATCGGCGACTGGGCCAGGCCCACCCGACAGTTGCTGGGCGTACGCGGTGCCCCCGTCAACACCCTCAACAATCCGACCAGTTACTGGGTGCCGCGCCACTCGAAGCGGGTGTTCGTCGAGCGGGTGGACATGGTGTGCGGCGTCGGTTACGACCGTGCCGCCGCGGCCGGTCCCTCCGCGTCCCGCCACCACCGCATCGCAGGCGTAGTCAGCGACCTGGGCGTCTTCGACTTCCCCGCACCCGACCTGACGATGCGGCTGCGCTCGCTGCACCCCGGGGTCACTGTCGGGCAGGTCGTCGAGGCCACCGGCTTCCCGCTCCACGTCCCGGACGAGGTGCCGTACACCCGGGAACCCACCGCCGCGGAGCTGCGGTTGATCCGCGAGGCCATCGACCCGACGGCGCTGCGCGAGCGCGAGGTGCCCGCGTGAACGACGTCGCGATCGCCACCCCGCTGACGGAGCTGGTCGGTGTACGGCACCCCATCGTGCAGACGGGCATGGGCTGGGTGGCCGGTCCCCGTCTGGTGTCGGCCACCGCCGACGCCGGCGCGCTCGGGATCCTCGCCTCGGCCACCATGACGACCGACCGGCTCCGTGCGGCGGTCCGCGAGGTCAAGTCCCGTACCGACGCGCCGTTCGGGGTCAATCTGCGGGCGGACGCCTCGGACGCGGGCGAGCGGGTGCGGATCATCATCGAGGAGGGGGTGAAGGTCGCCTCGTTCGCGCTCGCGCCCTCCCGGGAGCTGATCGCCCGGCTCAAGAACGCCGGCGTGGTCGTCATTCCGTCCATCGGCGCGCGGCGGCACGCCGAGAAGGTCGCCGCGTGGGGCGCCGACGCGGTGGTGGTGCAGGGCGGGGAGGGCGGCGGGCACACCGGGAAGGTCGCCACCACCGTCCTGCTCCCCCAGGTCGTGGACGCCGTGGACATCCCGGTGATCGCGGCCGGCGGCTTCCACGACGGCCGCGGTCTGGTCGCCGCGCTCGCCTACGGTGCCGCCGGGATCGCCATGGGCACCCGCTTCCTGCTCACCTCCGAGAGCACCGTGCCCGACGCGGTCAAGGCCCGGTACCTGGCGGCCGCGGTGGACGACGTCACCGTCACGACCAAGGTCGACGGACTCCCCCACCGGATGCTGCGCACGGAGCTGGTCGACTCCCTCGAACGCGCGGGCCGGGCGAGGGCGCTGCTGCGTGCCGTACGGCACGCCGCGTCCTTCAAAGCGTTGTCCGGCATGAGCTGGGCGCGGATGGTCCACGACGGCCTGGCGATGAAGCACGGCAAGGAGCTGACCTGGAGTCAGGTCCTGCTGGCCGCCAACACCCCGATGCTGCTCAAGGCGTCGATGGTCGAGGGCCGGACCGACGTCGGCGTGATGGCCTCCGGTCAGGTCGTCGGCCTGATCGACGACCTGCCGTCCTGCGCAGAGCTCGTCGACCGGATCATGACGCAGGCCCGGGCCACGCTCCACGGACTGCCCCGGGCGTAGCCGTCCACCCGGGGGAGTTGATCCGCTGCGCGCTGCCCGTTTCCGCCGCCGGCCGACCGGGGTGGCGATCTGCGTCGCCGCCGTCTGCCGCCAACCACCCTCGCCGTGGCCGGCCGCAGGCGGCGGACCGGCGGTGTCAGAGCCGCTCGACGATGGTGACGTTGGCCTGCCCGCCGCCCTCGCACATCGTCTGCAGGCCGAAGCGTCCGCCGGTGCGCTCCAACTCGTGCAGCAGCGTGGTCATGAGCTTGGTGCCGGTGGCGCCCAGAGGGTGGCCGAGGGCGATGGCGCCGCCGTTGACGTTGACCTTGTCCGGGTCGGCTCCGGTCTCCTTCAGCCAGGCGAGCACCACGGAGGCGAAGGCCTCGTTGATCTCCACGAGGTCGATGTCGGCGAGGGTCATCCCGGACTTCTTCAGGGCGTACGCCGTGGCCGGTATCGGCGCGGACAGCATCCGGATGGGGTCCTCGCCGCGCACCGAGAGGTGGTGGATGCGGGCGCGGGGCGTCAGGCCGTGCTCCCGTACGGCTCGTTCGCTCGCGATCAGCAGGGCGGAGGCGCCGTCGGAGACCTGGGAGGAGACGGCGGCGGTGAGCCGGCCGCCTTCGACCACCGGCTTCAGTCCCGCCATCTTCTCCAGCGTGGTGTCACGGCGGGGGCCCTCGTCGGTGGTCACCTCGCCGTAGGGGGCGAGTTCGCGGTCGAAGCGGCCCTCGTCGATGGCGCGGACGGCCCGCCGATGGGAGCGCAGCGCGAACTCCTCCATGTCGCGGCGGGAGATGCCCCACCTGTCGGCGATCATCTCGGCGCCGGCGAACTGGTTGACCGGCCGGTCGCCGTAGCGGGCCCGCCAGCCCTCGGAGCCGGCGTAGGGGCCCTGGGTGAGCCCGAGGGGTTCGGCGGCCTGGCGGGTGGCGAAGGCGATCGGGATCATCGACATGTTCTGCACACCGCCCGCGACGACCAGGTCCTGGGTGCCCGAGAGCACGCCTTGCGCGGCGAAGTGCAGGGCCTGCTGGGATGAGCCGCACTGGCGGTCCACCGTCACGCCCGGCACCTCCTCGGGCAGCCCGGCGGCCAGCCAGCAGGTGCGGGCGATGTCGCCGGCCTGCGGGCCGACGGTGTCCAGGCAGCCGAGGACGACGTCCTCGACGGCGGCCGGGTCGACGCCCGAGCGCTGGATCAGCGCCGTCAATACATGGGCGCCGAGATCGGCCGGGTGGACGGCGGCGAGCCCGCCTCCGCGCCTGCCGACCGGGGTGCGAACCGCTTCGACGATGTATGCCTCGGCCATGGCCACTCCTTGGGATCGGGTCCGGGGATCGGTGATGTCCGCGGTCTCATGCGCGCACGGCGATGCCCTCCAGCACCATCGACAGGTACTGGCGGGCGATCTCCTCCGGGCCGTGCCGTCCGCCCGGCCGGTACCAGGACGCGGCGACCCACGCGGTGTCGCGCACGAAGCGGTAGGTGAGCCGGACGTCGAGGTCGGCGCGGAAGACCTCGGCGGCCACTCCGCGCTCCAGGGTTCCCAGCCATGCCTTCTCGAAGCGGGACCGCGCGTCGGCGAGGTAGTGGAAACGCGGCTGGTTCACCAGGTGCCTGGGCTCCTTCTGGTAGATGGCGACGGCGGCCCGGCTCCGGCCGATCCCGCGGAAGGACTCGGTGACGAGGGCCTCGGTCGTCTCCCGGGGGCCGAGCCCGGAGGCGAGTACGGCCTCGTAGCGGCCCCCCAGCACGTCCAGAAAGGTCGAGAGGATCTCGTCGAGCATCGACACCTTGGAGTCGAAGTGGTGGCAGAGGCTGCCCGCGAGCATCCCGACGGCGTCCGTGATCCGACGGACGGTGGTGGCGGTGTAGCCCTGCGCGGTGAACACCTCGGCGGCGGTCGCCAGCAGTTCCTCGCGCCGCTCGGGCGAGGGGCCCGCCGTGGTCTTCTCGCTGCTCCGCTTCGACACCGGTCGGTCTCGGTTCAGGCGTGCTGGCTGCTGACGGACAGGACCTCGCCGGTCAGGTACGAGGAGTAGCCGCTGGCCAGGAAGACGATGACGTTGGCCACCTCCCACGGCTCGGCCCAGCGGCCGAACGCCTCGCGGGCGGTCAGTTCCTCCAGCAGTTCAGGCGTGGTGACCTTCACCAGGTGCGGGTGCATGGCGAGGCTGGGCGAGACGGCGTTCACCCGCACCCCGTACTCCGCGGCCTCCACGGCGGCGCAGCGGGTGAGGGCCATGACCCCGGCCTTGGCGGCGGCGTAGTGTGCCTGGCCCCGCTGTGCCCGCCAGCCGATCACCGAGGCGTTGTTGACGACGACGCCCCCGACGCCCGCCGCCTTCATCCGGCGCAGCGCGGCGCGGGTGCAGCGGAAGGTGCCGGAGAGGGTGACGTCGAGGACCTTGTCCCACTGCTCGTCTGTCATCTCGACCAGGTCGGCGGTGCCGCCGAGTCCGGCGTTGTTGACGACGACGTCCAGGCGCCCGTGCCGCTCCGCCACGAAGTCGAAGAGCGCGGCGACCTGGTCCTCGTCGGTGACGTCGCAGGGCAGTGCCGCGACGCGGTCCGCACCGAACTCCGCGGCCAGCGCCGCCTCCGACTCCTTGAGCCTGCGGGCATGGGCGTCGGAGAGCACGACGCGGGCGCCCTCCTCC
This sequence comes from Streptomyces sp. NPDC052107, assembly GCF_040680215.1. Classification (NCBI taxonomy): domain Bacteria; kingdom Bacillati; phylum Actinomycetota; class Actinomycetes; order Kitasatosporales; family Streptomycetaceae; genus Streptomyces; species Streptomyces sp. NPDC052107. Next base: position 36,065 of record NZ_JBFAWG010000042.1, on the reverse strand, counting down.
AGCAGCCGGCGCGCGGTCGCACCTCCGATGCCGGCGCCCGCGGCGGCGGTGACCACGGCGGTACGGCCGTGCAGGAGGGCGTGCCCGGGAACGTACGGCGGCGGGGGCGTGGTCACGGGCGGGCCTCCTTCGGCAGGCCGAGGACACGCTCGGCGATGATCGGGCGCTGGGTCTCCGCACCGTGCTGGTTCTCCCCGCCGCGTCCGCGCAGACCCGTGAACGCGCCGGTCCGAGCGCCCCGCAGCCAGGCGCGGTCCTCGGTGCGGAACTCCTCGACGCTGCTCATGGGCGGCTCCGGACGCCTCTCGACGACTGACGGGCCGTCAGGTTAACCTACCAAACACTTGTTAGGGAAGGAGGGCGGATGTCCGCTGCCCGCACCGCGCCTACGGAGCCCGTGCTGTACCACCTCGCGCACGCCCCCAACGCCGAGACCGCCAAGGACCCGCTCGGCGGCATGGACGTGCATGCGATGAACGGCATCCAGGAGGCCGGCAGCTGATGGACCTCGACTTCTCCGCCGCGGACGACGCCTTCCGTGCCGAGGCCCGCGCCTGGCTCGCCGACCATGTGCCCGGCATCCCGCTGCCCTCGCTGGAGACGGCGGAGGGGTTCGCGGCCCACCGGGACTGGGAGCGCACCCTGTTCGCCGACCGCTGGTCGGTGGTCTCCTGGCCCGAGGAGTACGGCGGCCGGAACGCCTCGATCCTTCAGTGGCTGATCTTCGAGGAGGAGTACTACACGGCCGATGCGCCCGGCCGGGTCAGCCAGAACGGCATCAACCTCCTCGCGCCCACCCTCTTCGAGCACGGCACACCGGAGCAGTGCGCGCGCGTCCTGCCGTCCATGGCGAGCGGCGAGGTGATCTGGGCCCAGGCCTGGTCCGAGCCGGAGTCGGGCTCCGACCTCGCCTCGCTGCGCTCCACGGCCGTGCGCACCGACGGCGGCTGGCGCCTGAGCGGCCAGAAGACCTGGTCGTCGCGGGCGGCGTTCGCCGACCGCGCCTTCGGGCTGTTCCGCAGCGGCCCGGCCGCCGACCGGCCGCACCAAGGGCTGACCTACCTGATGTTCCCGCTGGACGCGGAGGGGGTGACGGTACGGCCCATCGGGCGACTCGACGGCAAGCCCGCCTTCGCCGAACTCTTCCTCGACGAGGTCTTCGTGCCCGACGCGGACGTCATCGGCGAGCCCGGACAGGGCTGGCGGGTGGCGATGAGCACGGCGGGCAACGAGCGCGGGCTCACCCTGCGCAGCCCCGGCCGCTTCACGGCCGCCGCGGCCCGCCTCACCACGCTGTGGCGCTCCGCCGCCGACCCGTCCGACACCGCGCTGCGCGACCGGGTCGCCGATGCGGTGATCGGCGCCCGCGCCTACGAGTTGTTCACCTACGCGGCCGCCTCGCGCCTGGCGGCGGGGGGCTCGATCGGCGCGGAATCGAGCCTCAACAAGGTGTTCTGGTCCGAGCTGGACATCGCCCTGCACGAGACCGCCCTCGACCTGCTCGGCCCCTCCGGCGACCTCGCCGACGACGCCGCGGACGCGCCCGCGGACGGCGCCTGGGCCGAGGGTTATGTCTTCTCCCTGGCCGGCCCCCTCTACGCGGGCACCAACGAGATCCAGCGCGACATCATCGCCGAGCGGCTGCTCGGCCTGCCGAAGGGACGCCGGTGATGCGCTTCCTCCTCGACGCCGAGCAGCGCGACTTCGCCCGCTCACTGGACGCCCTGCTGACGGCGGCGGGCACACCGGCCGTCGTACGGTCCTGGGCCGCCGGGGACACCGAGCCCGGCCGCGCTCTGTGGACCAGGCTGGCCGAGGCCGGGGTGTTCGCGCTCGCGGTACCGCAGCGGTACGCCGGCCTGGGCGTACTTCCGGTTGAACTGGCCGTCGCATTCGTGGAGTTGGGCCGCCACGCGGTGCCGGGCCCGCTGGCGGAGACAGTCGCGGCGGCGGCCCTTCTGGACCGTCTGGGTGACGCGACGACGGCTGCGGCATGGCTGCCGGGGATCGCCACCGGCAAGGTCGTCGCCACCGTGTGCCTGCTCTCCCCCCACAGCCCCTATGCCCTGGACGCGGACACCGCCGACGCGGTGTTCGTCGTCGAGGGCGACACCCTGCGCCGGGCCGAGGCGCACGGTCCCGTACAGCGCTCGCTCGACCCGGCCCGGCGGCCGGCCCGCCCGCTCGGCGGCACCGTGCCGGCCCGGGGACCGGCCGTCGCCGTCGCGGCCGCGCACGCCGCCGAGGTCGCGGCGCTGACCACCGCCGCACAGGCCCTCGGACTGGGCCGCGCCCTGCTGGACCGGACCGTCGAATACACCCGGCAGCGCAGGCAGTTCGGGGTCGCCATCGGCTCCTTCCAGGCGGTCAAGCACCGGCTGGCCGATACACTGATCGCCCTGGAGTTCGCCCAGCCGCTGGTCCACGCCGCCGCACTGGCGCTGGAGCGGGAGGATGCCGGGTCCGGGCGCGAGATCGCCGCGGCGAAGGTCACCGCCTGCGAGGCCGCGTACGCCGCGGCACGCACCGCCCTGCAACTGCACGGCGCCCTCGGCTACACCGAGGAACTGGACCTGTCCCTGTGGATCCGCAAGGCCCGCGCACTACGGTCCGCCTGGGGCACACCGTCGGCCTGCCGGGCCCGGGTGCTCGCGCCCTGACCGGCTGTCGCCCGGTCGCCCCATGGTTCTTCCGGAAGAGCGAGCGTGGGCCGGCGCCGTTTCAGTGGTTGGGTTTCGCCGTGCTGATCTCCGCCAGCGCCGAGTGCGTGTCCTCGACGGCCGCCAGGTCGCCGAGGCTGATGAAGCCGACCGGGCAGCCGCCGTGTTCCACGACGGGCAGTCGGCGCAGGCCGTGCCGGCGCATCAGCTCGACGGCGTGGTCCGTTGTGTCCTCGGGTGTCAGGGTCAGCACGGGCGGCCGGCTGCACACCCTGCCGACCGTGGTGGTGTGCGGGTCCAGTCCCTCGGCGAGCGTCCGCACCACGATGTCGCGGTCGGTGAGCACACCGAACAGATCGCAGTCGTAGGCGACCAGGACGTCGCCGATGTCGTGCTCCCGCATGAGGAGCGCCGCCCGTTCCACCGTGGTCATCGGCTCCACGGCCACCGCGCCGGGCGACATGACCTCACGTATCCGCCGTGTCATCGGGCACCTCCCGGATCCGAGATGGTGAGGCGTACGCCTCGACCGCCCGCGTAGCCCGGGACGGCGCGGGCAAACCGGCTTTTCCGGCGTCGGCCCGCACGGTCTCCGCGGGCCGAGGCCGCACCCGCTGCCCGCACCGAGCGGTGAGGAGCAGACATGGCGCCGCCGCGCCCGGCGAGTGACGATGGAACCCGAGGGGGGCGGGAGAAGGGATCACGGCGGCCATGGTGGGTGACATCAGCGACGAGCTACGGGCACGGCGCGAGGGCGAGAACGGTCACCGCTCGATGCCGCACACCGCGGACACCCGTCTGCAGGCCTGGGGCACGACCCGGGAACAGTGCCTGACCGAGGCCGTGCGCGCCATGGTCGAGGCCTTCGCCGATGTGTCCGAGGCGCATCCGGCCACCATGGAACGGGTCCGTCTGGCCCCCGGCGACGACGCGGACCTGCTGGTCGCGCTGCTGGAGGAGGTGGTCTACCGGCTGGAGGTGGCGGGCCGGATCCCCGTCGACGTGGAAGCGGAGCCCACCCACGACGGTGGACTGGCGGTACGGCTGTCGCTCGCCGACCTCGCTGACGTCACCGTCACCGGTGCCGCGCCCAAGGGTGTCTCCTGGCAGGAGTTGCACATCGCTCCGGACGCGTACGGATGGTCCTGCACTGTGATCGTGGACGTGTGACCGCACCCGCGCACCCCCCGCCGCACGAGCACCCCCGGCCCCCGCCGTCAGCCCCCTGCCGCTGCCGTCAGCCCTTCACCACCCCGAGCGGCACCAGCCGGGCGACCTTCCGGCACAGCCCGGCCCCCTCGCTCGCGGCGACGACGGCGTCGACGTCCTTGTACGCCTCCGGCGTCTCCTCCGTCAGGCCGCGCCAGGACTTCGGGCGCGCGGCGATGCCGGCCTCGCGAAGCCGCGACCGCAGCTCGCTGCCGGTGATGCTGCGTGCGGCCTGATGACGGCTCATGGTGCGGCCCGCACCATGGCAGGTGGAGTGGAAGGCGTCGCCCCCGGACACCCCGGTCAGCACGTACGACGCCGTGCCGAGGGTGCCGGGGATCAGCACAGGCTGCCCGAACTCCCTTATGTCGTCGGGTAGTTCGGGATGCCCGGGCGGGAAGGCGCGGGTGGCCCCCTTGCGGTGCACGCAGAGCCGCCGCCGCCGGCCGTCCACGGGATGAGTCTCGATCTTGGCGAGGTTGTGGGAGACGTCGTACACCAGCGTCAGCCCGGTACCGGCGGTGCGCCGGAACACGCCGCGTGCCGCGTCGGACAGCAACTGCCGGTTCGCCCGGCCGTAGTTGGCGGCCGCGGCCATGGCCCCGAGATAGTCCCGTCCCTCGGGCGAGTCGACCGGCGTACAGGCGAGCTGCCGGTCGGGCACGGAGATGCCGTAGCGGGCCATGGCGCGGTCCATGAGCCGCACATGGTCGGTGCAGATCTGGTGCCCCAGCCCGCGCGAGCCGCAGTGGATCATCACGCACACCTGGCCCGGCTCGATCCCGAAGGCGGCCGCGGCCGGGCCGTCGTACACCTCGGCGACCTGCTGCACCTCCAGGAAGTGGTTGGCGGAACCCAGGCTGCCCACCTGGCCGAGGCCCCGCTCCCGCGCCCGCTCCCCGACCTGTGTCACGTCCGCGTCGGCGACCGCGCCGCCGTCCTCGCAGCGCAGCAGGTCGCGCTCCTCCCCGTGGCCCCGTTCCACGGCGTAGCGGGAGCCCCCGGCCAGCAGTCGCTCCAGCTCACCGGGGCCGTCCGGCCGCCATACGCCACCGGGCCCGGCGCCTCGCGGAATCGCCCGGTCCAGGCCGTCCATCACCGCGGTCAGCGCGGGCCGGAGCGTGTCGGCGTCGCAGTCGGCGGCCAGCAGCCGCACCCCGCAGGAGATGTCGAAGCCGACACCGCCCGGCGAGACCACCCCGCCGGCGTCCACGTCGGTGGCGGCGACACCTCCGATGGGGAAGCCGTAGCCCCAGTGGATGTCCGGCATGGCGTAGGAGGCGGCGACGATGCCCGGCAGCGTGGCCACGTGCACGACCTGCTCCAGGGACTGCTCGGCGTCGGCGAGCAGCTCCCGGGACGCGAACACGACCCCGGGCACCCGCATGCCCGCGTGCGGCTCGATGCGGAAGCGGAAGGAACGTTCCTCGACCAGCTCCATCGCGGTCTCCGCTCCGGCTCGGCGCGCCCTGGGGTCACTGCCCGTGCAGCGCGGCGAGCACGTCGTCGTCGGTCAGCTGCTCGAAGTCCTCGTACCACTCCCCCACGGCCAGGAAGACGGTCGGCCGCTGCAGGCACAGCACCTCGTCGGCCTCGCCGCGCAGCAGCTCGGACGCCTGCGGGGAGCACACCGGAACCGCCAGCACCACCCGCTCCGGGGACTGCCGGCGCAGCCAGCGCAGCGCCGCCCGCGCGGTCGCCCCCGTGGCCACCCCGTCGTCCACCAGGATGACGGTACGGTCCCGCAGCTCGGGCGCGGGACGGCCCTGCCGGTACCGCTCCTCCCGGCGGTGCAGCTCCGCCCGCTCCCGCTCCACCACGTCGTCCAGGGCCGCCTCTTCCAGACCGAGTTCGTCCAGGGTCCGCTCGTCGAACAGCGGAGGATCGTCACCCGCGAGCGCCCCGACGCCCAGCTCCTCCTGGAAGGGCGCGCCGATCTTGCGTGCGACCAGCACGTCGAGCGGTGCCTCCAGCGCCTGCGCCACCTCGCGGGCGACCGTCACCCCGCCGCGCGGCAGGGCCAGCACGACCGGATGCGTCAGCGCCCCCGCCTCCTGCCGGATGCGCAGCCGCTCGGCCAGCTCCCGGCCGGCATGGACGCGATCATGAAACCGCATGCCCAGTCGACTCCTTCCACACCTTCGCCGTGCTCGTCACCGGGCCACGGCGTGCGGTCGTACGACGGCTCGCGCCCGGCAGGTGCGCCTGCTCGCACTCGAACGACCGGACGGACACGACGGCACCTCCCTCCGGGCCTTGGCCGGGTACCCGGGCCGGGCCGCCATGACACGGGACACGCCGACGGGACTGCGGCTCCGGATCGGGTGACGAGCGGCAGAGGCCGCGGCGGTGTCCGGCAGCCGCCCGCAGGAGCGACGAGTATGGAACGGAGGAGCTGAGAAGATGGCACGCATTCTCATCGACGGGGACGACGTGGTCGTACACCTGTCGTGGTGGCAGCGGGTGGCCGCCCGCCGCGGCGATGTGCGGGTACCGCTGACGGCGGTGTGCCGGGTGACGGTCGACGCCGACTGGTGGCGCGCCCTGCGCGGAGTCCGGCAGCGCGGCACCTGGATTCCCGGTGGTTTGTCCATCGGCACGCGCGGCCACCCCGGCGGGACGGACTTCGTGGCCCTGCGGCCCGGCAGGCCCGTCGTGGTCGTCGAACTGCGGCCCTCGGCTCCCTTCCGGCTCCTCGCGGTGTCCGTGCCGGACGATGACGAGGCGAGGGCCACGGCTCAGCGGCTCAGCCGGACCGCACCGAGGATCGACACCTCCACGCGCTACCGGCAGCCGGTTCCGGTTGCCGAGGAGACCACCGGCGGGAGCACCCCTCGTGCCCTGCCCATGGCCGCCGAGAAACGTCCCGACGGGAGGCATGCGCACTGAGCCAGGGGCTGGGACCTGGCGGTGCCCGGTGTCCCGGTCGTCACCCGCCGCGGAAGGCCCGCAGAAGGTGGTCGCGGACTCGGATCACGTCCGGGTGGTCGGGGACGCCCGGTCGCTGGACCAGGTAGCCGGTGTTGATCGGAGGGTCGTCGGGCTCGTGCAGGGCGACGAGGGCTCCGGAGGCCAGTTCGCCCGCGCACAGATAGCGGGGCAGCACGGTGAAGCCCGCGCCGGCCACGACCGCGGCCTTCACTCCGCGCAGGTCGGGCACGGTGACCGCGGCGGAGCAGGAGAGCCGGCGACCGAAGACGTGACGCCAGTAGCGGCGGGCGATGGGCAGATCCTCGGCGTACGTCACCAGCGGGACCGGGTGCAGGACCGAGGGGCCCTCGGCGGCGAGCGGCCCCTTCAGCCGCTCGGCCCATGAGGGCGCCGCCACCAGCACGAACTCCTCGTCCGCCAGCGCCACCGCGGACAGCGTACGGCCCCGGGGGCGGTGCGTGGCGATCACCAGGTCGTGGCGGCCCGCCCGCAGCTCGTCGAGCAGCGCGTCGGTCAGCCCCGTCGCCACCCGCAGCCGTACCCCGTCCGCCACGAGCGGCGCCAGCGCCGGCAGCACGCTGGTGCACAGGAACTCGGCGGGACCGGCCAGGTGCACCGGATCGGCCGTACGGCCGTCCGCCGCGTCCGGGCCGGCCACGGCGGCGAGCATGTCGAGCCCCGGCGCGACGCGTACCGCGAGCTCGTCGGCCACGGCCGTCGGCGCGACCCCGCGCGGCAGCCGCTCGAACAGCTCCCGCCCCGTCTGCCGCTCCAAGGTCCGCATCTGTGTCGTCACCGTCGGCTGCGACAGCCCCAGCAGCTGGGCCGCACCGGTGAACGAGCCCGACCGGTACACCGCGAGGAACGTGCGCAGCAGGTTCAGATCGAGCGGATGCGGGGCCCCGGCCGGGCGTGGGGCCGGGGGCCCGTCGTCGGAGTCGGTATCGCTCACGCATCAAATGTAGCCATAGAAGTTCCAATGCCTGACATTGGAGTGCTCATTGGAAACAAATGGCTCGGGGCCCTACGTTCGAGGGCGATGTCTCCAGCTCCTCCCGAAAGAAGCACCATGTCGAAGATCCTCTTCGTGATGACCGGCGTCGATTACTGGACGCTGGCCGACGGCACCAAGCACCCCACCGGCTTCTGGGCCGAGGAGGCCGTCGCCCCGTACGAGGCGTTCAAGGCCGCCGGTCACGAGATCGTCGTCGCCACGCCCGGCGGCGTCGTTCCTACCGTCGACCGCGGCAGCCTCGCCCCCGAGGTCAACGGCGGCCAGGAGGGCGCCGACCGGATCGCCGCCGTCCTCGCCTCCATGGCCGAGATCGAGAACCCGATCCGGCTGGAGGACGTCCGCCTCGACGACTACGACGCCGTCTTCTACCCCGGCGGCCACGGCCCCATGGAGGACCTCGCCGTCGACGCCGCCTCCGGCGGGCTCCTCATCGGCACGCTCGACTCCGGCAAGCCGCTGGGCGTGGTCTGCCACGGCCCGGCCGCGCTGCTCGCCGCCGAGAGGAGCGACGGTTCCAACGCCTTCGCCGGTTACCGGGTGGCCGCGTTCACCAACGCCGAGGAGACGCAGGCGGGCTTGGCCGAGAGGGCCAGGTGGCTGCTGCAGACTCGGCTCGAAGAGGCGGGCGTCGACGTCCGGGTCGGCGAGCCGTGGGCGCCCAACGTGGTCGTCGACCGCAACCTGATCACCGGTCAGAACCCCGCGTCCTCGGCCCCGCTCGCCGCCGAGCTGCTGAAGAAACTGGGCTGAACCAGGGGCGTGTCCCGGTCAGCGGTCCAGCGGTACGTCCGCAACCAGACACCACCCCGACCACTCGTCCTAGGGCCGTCTGCGCCACGGGCGTCGCGCGCGGACGACGAACCGCGCGCGACGCCCGTGCCAGGCGATGGCGCCTCACTCCACGGGCCGCCGACCGCCCGGGCTTTCCAGCAGTGCCAGTTCCCTTTCGACGGACTGCCGGTGTTCCTCGGCGTCCTGCCGTGCCCGTCTCGGGCTCCAGCGCCCGTGCATCAGGAACATCAGCGGCAGGAAGACGGCCTGGCCCCCGACGCACACCCACCACCAGGTCTGCCACTGCCCGGGCCCCTCGTCCGCCGCCCGGGCGACCTCGGCTCCGTGGAGGCGGAGCGTGCGCAGCGCGGGCCGGGCCTCGCGCACCAGCGCCAGGTCCGCGGCGCCCACCTCCTTCAGGGCCCGTGCCTGGAGGCCGGCGGGAACCTCACCCGCCCGGTACTTCTCCAGTTCGGCGAAGAGGGCGGGATGCGCGCTGATCACTCGCTGCGCGGGTGCCGCCGCGCCGGCGGCGGCCTGGACCTCGGCGCCGTGTTCCACCAGCGGAGTCACCGAGGTGACCACCACGGGGACGCACGCGGCCGAGACCGTCACGACGACCCGCAGGAGCCACGCCCAGACCGCGAGGCCCGTCGCCGTCGCGGCCGGATTGCGCCGTTCCACCGTCTCCGTGAAGCTCGCCATCCACGGGGCGTAGGTGAGTCCCGCGCACACGCCGATGCCGACGAACAGTGCGGCGAAGTGGTTGTAGCTCGTGCCCTTGTCCGTCGCGGCGAGGGCGAACAGCGAGGTCACCACGATCGACCCGGCCGCGCCGACGAGCATGAACGGCTTGCGTACGCCGAGCTTGTCGGAGAGCAGGCCGACGAGCACCAGCGCTATCGCGTTGCTGGCCCAGTACCAGTTCGCGAGGGCGTTGGCCCGCTGCTCGGTGTAGCCGAACACGGTCGAGTAGTAGATGACCAGGTTGCCGACAGCGGAGTAGTAGAGGAGCAGGTAGACGCTGACCGCGAACGCCGAGCCGACGACGTCGGGACGCAGCATCTGCCGCCAGTGCCCTGCCGCGTTGTGCGTCGCCGGCTGCCGGCGCGCCCGCGCCTCGATCAGCGCGCGGTCGCGCACGCTCACCATGAGCTGGTCCCGCAGCCGCGGGGAGAGTTCGCGCAGTCCGAACAGGGCGAGCAGAAACACGGCGAGTGTGGCGAACCCCGCGAACCGCACCTGGTCGCGCCAGGACGTGGAGTCGAGGGTCGCGCTGGTGACGACGGTGACCACGAGCGAGCCGACCACCGGACCCATCGTCCAGAAGCCCATCGCGCCGGCCCGGCCGAGCTGGGGTGAGAAGTCCCTGATCAGTGCCGGGGTCGCCACCAGGACCAAGCCCTCGACGAAGTAGATCCCCTCGAACATGGCCAGATAGGTGCCCTTGTCCGGGGCGTGCGGCAGCGCGAGCATCAGGGCGCCGACCACCAGCAGGCCGTAGACGACGAGATTGGCTCGGCCCCAGCGGTCGGCGAGGCCGGCCACGAGTGAGGCGATGGCTCCCACGGCGTTGCCGATGACGGACATCCACACGAAGTAGAGGAAGCTCATGTGGAATTCGGCCATGATCGAGGTGCCGACGCCGTACTGGATGTACAGGGCGTAGTAGAGGACGATCGTCGACAGGACGACGATCGCGAGGCAGCTGTACCGGGCCAAGGGCGCCGGGTAGGCGGGGAGTTGGCGGCGCCACAGGCGTCTCAGGGCGCTCGATCGGGCGTGGGCGGAATCGGGTGTGGTGGCGGCCTCACCCGTTGCGGACGGAATCGTGCTCATGACGGCTCCAAGGTGTCGGTGGGTCGTGTCGCCCGTTCTTGCACCAGGGCAGTGAGCATCTGCGGATCCGGAGCGCGCGGGGGCACCGCCTCGTCACACGGCTCCTCCCGCTCGGTTTCGACGGTATTCGAAGGTGAATCCACCTTCAATATCCGTGTCGCGATCCTTGACGGCCGGGTCCGGCGGCGGCACGCTCGGGCTCATCCCGAACCCGACGTCAACACCGAAAGGGCGGATTGATGACGGAGGTCTGGACGGTCCGGGGCCCGGTCGACGCCAGCGAGCTCGGCAATGTCCTCGTCCACGAGCATGTCGTGGTGGTGGGCGAGGAGTTCCGGCAGAACTACGCGGACTGGGACGAGCAGGCGGTCGTCGACGCCGCGGTCGCCCAGCTGGCCGAACTCAAGGGGCTCGGCATCGACACCATCCTCGATCCGACGGTGCTGGGCCTCGGGCGGTACATCCCTCGGATCCAGAAGATCGCCGCGCGCACGGACCTCAACATCGTCCCGGCGACCGGGCTCTACACCTACAACGACGTCCCGTTCCAGTTCCACTACACCGGACCGGGACTGATGTTCGACATGCCGGACCCGCTGGTGGAGCTGTTCGTCAAGGATCTCACCGAGGGCATCGCGGACACCGGTGTGCGGGCGGCGTTCCTGAAGTGCGCCATCGAGGAGCCGGGCCTCACGCCCGGGGTCGAGCGGGTGATGCGCGCGGTGGGTCGGGCGTCCGTGCGCACGGGCGCACCGATCACCGTGCACACCAACGCGCACACCGAGTCCGGTCTTGTCGCGCAGCGTGTCCTCGCCGAGGAAGGCGTGGATCCGACCCGGGTCGTCATCGGTCATGCGGGGGACTCCACCGACCTCGACCACCTGATGCGGCTCGCCGATGCCGGGTCCTTCCTCGGTATGGACCGGTTCGGCGTCGAGGCGGTGCTGTCCACCGAGGAGCGCGTCGACACCATCGTCGAGCTGGTGCGTCGCGGCTACACCGACCGGATCACCGTCTCGCACGACGCGGCGTGCCACATCGACTGGTTCGGCGCCGTCGACCGGGCCGCGCTCGCTCCCCGCTGGAACTTCCGGCACATCAGCGAGGACGTCCTGCCGGCACTGCTGGCGAAGGGTGTGTCGAAGGACGACATCGACATCATTCTCCGCGTCAACCCGCGCCGGTACTTCGAGGGCTGAGGGCTCCGCCGCGGGCGCCCACAGCCCTCGGAGGGACACGTCGTCCGCTCACCTCGGGCCTCGCTCGGCCTCGCGACGGCGCAGTTCCCGGTGGGCGATGGTCCGCTTGTGGACCTCGTCGGGGCCGTCCGCCAGGCGGAGGGTGCGCAGGTGGGCGTACATGCTGGCCAGGGGGAAGTCGTCGGAGACGCCGGCTCCGCCGTGGACCTGGATGGCGCGGTCGATGACCCTGAGGGCGATGTCCGGTGCGGCCACCTTGATGGCGGCGATCTCCGTCCGCGCCTCCTTGTTGCCCACGGTGTCCATCAGATGGGCCGCCTGCAGGGTCAGCAGCCGGGCCATGTCGATCTCGATACGGGCCTCGGCGATCCAGTCCTGGATGTTGGCCCGCTCGGCGAGCGGCGCCCCGAACGTCGTCCGCTGCTGGGCCCGGTCGATCATCAGGTCCAGGGCCCGCTCGGCCATGCCGATGGTGCGCATGCAGTGGTGGACGCGCCCGGGACCCAGCCGGGCCTGGCTGATCATGAAGCCGTCGCCCTCGTGGGCGAGCAGGGCCGTGGAGGGTACCCGCACGTTCTCGAAGAGGACCTCGCCGTGGCCTTCCCGGTCCTGGTAGCCGAACACGGGCAGGTTGCGCACCACGGTGACGCCGGGGGTGTCCAGCGGCACGACCATCATGCTCTGCTGACGGTGGCTGGGCGCGTCCGGGTCGGTCTTGCCCATGACGATGAGGACCTTGCAGTTCTTGTGCAGGACGTTGGAGGTCCACCACTTGCGTCCGTCGAGGATGTAGTCGTCGCCGTCGCGCCGCATGCGCAGCTGGATGTTGCGTGCGTCGGAACTGGCGACGGCCGGTTCGGTCATCGCGAACGCGGAGGCGATCTCGCCGGCGAGCAGCGGCCCCAGCCACCTCTCCTTGTGCTCCTCGGTGCCGAAGAGCGTGAGCACCTCCATGTTCCCGGTGTCGGGGGCGTTGCAGTTGGTGGCCTCCGGCGCCAGGTGCGGGCTGCGGCCCATGATCTCGGCCAGCGGGGCGTACTCGAGGTTGGTCAGGCCCGGTCCCCACTCGGGATGCGGATGGAAGAGGTTCCACAGTCCCTGCTTCCTGGCCTCGGCCTTCAGCTCCTCCAGGACGGGAGGGTGGAAGTGCGGATCACCCGACTGCGCCATCTGCGCCTCGTAGACGGGCTCTGCGGGGTAGATGTGCTCGTCCATGAAGGCGAGCAGCGTCTCCTGGTAGGCCTTGGCCCTGTCGGTCGACTGGAACACGGATTCACCTCGGTGGGTTCGTGGTGGTTACGGAACGAAGGAGGGTCACGGTGTCTGCGCGGACGGGCGGAGTACGGACTTCAGCGCCGCGGCGGTCGCTTCGGCGTCCGTGTGCACGATCCCCGCGAGACCCGCGCGCTCGGCCGCGGTGATGTTCTGCTCCAGGTCGTCCACCATCACCGCGTCCCGTGGGCGGACGCCCAGCCGTTCGCAGGCGATCTCGTAGGCCCGGCGCGAGGGTTTGCGGACACCTACTTCTCCCGAGATGGTGACGGCGTCGAACATGCCCGGCAGGTCGAACCCGGCGTAGCAGTCGTCGCCGAGCGAGTTGGACAGCAGCCCGACGCGATACCCGGCCTGTCTCACCCGCGCGACCAGGTCGATCACGGCGCGGTCGGGCTCCATCGCGCTCTGGATCCGCCGTACGACGCCCGGCTCGGCAGGGTCGATCGCCACTCCGTGGGCACGGAGCCGCTCGGCGAACCCCCGCTCGAACTCCAGCTCGCCGATCCGGCCCTCCTCGTGTGCCACGAGCAGGGCGCCGCTCGCGCTGTCCCTGGCCAGGAGCCGCAGCGGCAGCCGTGGATCGCAGCCCAGGTCGGCCCCCAGCTGCTCGAAGGCCGCGAGCACGCTGGTGGTGAGCACCCCTCCGAAGTCGAACAGGACGGCACTGCGGGTCCCGGGCGACGTGTCCGTGCCCTGACCGAAGAGATCCATACTCACGACTGACTCACCTTGTCGGACGTGTCGCTGCTGGAAAGGGTCCGGTCGATGGAACGCTTGAGGATCGCGCCGGCAGGCCCCTTGGACAGGTCCTCCATGTCGGCGCCATGTGACCTCCTCGTCCCGTCGGTGCGCGGGGCCACAACCCTGTATAGTTGAATCCAACGTCAAGTTCAATACTTACAAGTCCCCGTTGAGCAGGGCAGGTTAGCTCGGAGGGATCAGCCGATTGGCGGTGTGGTGGCACATGACGACGAAGGCTTCACTCGCGGCCTGGGAGCACCTCAAGCCGCGTGATGTCGCGACGAACGGCATCACCCTGCGCGTCTTCGAGCACGGCGAGCACCGGCCCGGCACACCGCCGGTCGTGCTGTGCCACGGCTTCCCCGAGCTCGCCTTCTCCTGGCGGCATCAGGTCTTCGCGCTGGCCGAGGCCGGATACCGGGTCCTCGCTCCCGACATGCGCGGTTACGGAGGAAGCTCACGGCCGCAGGACGTCGAGGCCTACGACGTGGTGAACCTGTGCGCGGACCTCGCGGGTCTCCTGGACGACGTGGGCGCCGCGGACGCGGTCTTCGTGGGACACGACTGGGGGGCGAGCGTCGTCTGGCACATGGCCTGGCTGCGCCCCGAACGGGTGCGCGCCGTGGCCGGCATGAGCGTCCCCGCCACCCCGCGCTCCCCCGTCCCGCCGCTGCCCATCCTTCGTTCGCGTCTTGGCGACGACTTCTACATGGTGTGGTTCCAGGAACCCGGAGTCGCGGACCGTGCGCTGGCGCGGAACGTCCGCAGGACCCTCGTCGCGCGGGAGATCTACTCCGCCGAGTGGGCGTCCCGCGACGAGGCGGAACTCGCGCCCCCGCCGTGGCTCGGTGAGGACGAGCTGGCCCATTACGTCAGGACGTTCGAGGAGACCGGCTTCACGGGCGGCCTCAACTACTACCGCAACATGGACCGCAACTGGGCGCTGACCCGCGAACTGGAGGGCCGCCCCATCACGCAGCCGTCCTTCTTCCTCACCGGCTCCCGGGATCCCGTGGCCCGCTTCATGCCCGCGGACAGCCTGGGGACGGTCCTCACCGACCTGCGTGAGCACGTCGTCATGGAGGGCGCCGGTCACTGGGTCCAGCAGGAGCGGCCCGAGGAGGTCAACGCGGCGCTGCTCCGCTTCCTGGGATCCCTCGGCCCGGGAGAGTGAAGCGGCTGCCGGGGCCGATCCGCCCGGCGGCGACTATCATCGGCTGCCACCTGCATGTGTGCGAACGACGGCGAATGGACTGCATTGGCTTCCCAGGCCCCGGCTCATGACCGCTCCCGGCAACCGCTCGCCCCGCGCAGCCGGCGGGGCGAGCGTACCCGCAACGCGCTCATCGCCGCGGCGCGCGAGGTCTTCGAGCGCGACGGTTATCTCGACGCCCGGATCACCGACATCACCGCGGCCGCCCATGTCGCTTCCGGCTCGTTCTACACCTACTTCAACGACAAAGAGGACGTGTTCCGGGCGCTCGTGGAGATCGTGCAGGAGGAGATGCTCCACCCGCACCTGCGCGAGCGCACCGGCATCACGGACACCCGGCAGCTCATCGACGCGGCCAACCGTGACTATCTGCGCTCCTACAAGAAGAACGCGCGCCTGATGGCCCTGTTCGAGCAGGTCGCCCACATCGACGACAACTTCCGGGCCCTGCGCATCGAACGCGGCAACGCCTTCGCGCGGCGCAACGCCAAGATGATCCGCGCCCTGCAGGACGGCGGCGAGGCCGACCCCACGCTCGATCCGCTGGTGACGGCCCACGCCCTGTCCGGCATGGTGAGCCGCATGGCCTACAGCGTGTTCGTGCTCGGGCAGCGGATCCCCTTCGAACGGCTGGTGACCACCCTCAACAAGATCTGGGAGAACGCACTGCAGCTGAAGCCCGCCGGCCGCGAATAGGACCGTCGCCACCAACTCGGGCGCTGTCGACAGGGCCGTCTCCGAGCACCCGAAAGCGGTGCAGCCCGCTGCGGCCGGACGCCATGGTCGGAGACGACGGTACGCCACGGCGAACGCCCTGTCCCCGGCCCCCATGGCGCCAGTGAGCCCGGCAAGAGACAGCACGACGCCTCAGTACTTCTTCGCGCCGGCCGTGATCGCCTGCCGTATGCGGTGGTAGGTGCCGCACCGGCAGACGTTGCGGATCTCGTCGAGGTCGGCCTCGGTGATCTCCCGGCCCTCCTCGCGGGCCTGGCGGACCTTGGCGACGGCGGCCATGATCTGACCGGGCTGGCAGTAACCGCACTGGGCGACGTCGTACTCCAGCCAGGCCTCCTGCATGGGGTGCAGGTCCTTGCCGACCGTGCCGGGCAGGCCCTCGATGGTGGTGATCTCGTCATCCGTGCCGATGTCCTGCACCGGCACCGAACACGGGTTGAACGCCTTGCCGTTGATGTGGCTGGTGCACGCCTGGCAGACGCCCAGCCCGCAGCCGTACTTGGGTCCGGTGACGCCGAGGACGTCTCTGAGCACCCACAGCAGCCGGACGTCGTCCTCGATGTCGACGGTCACCCGCTTGCCGTTGAGGATGAAGGTGTGTTCGGGCACGGAGGTCTCCTAGAAGGCGCGGTCGAGGCCGTCGGTGGGGGACGCGGGGATCGGCGGCGTGGTGGGCAGCGGCTCGAAGCCGAGCGGTCCGGTGTGGTTGAGCGGGAAGGTCGTCGGCATGGTGCCGGTGGCGCGGCCGTAGGCGCAGGCCACGGCGGCGGCCGCACCCGCCACGGCCAGCTCGCCCGCTCCACCGGGCTGCCCGGTGGTCGGCGGCATGACGACGATCTCCAGCTCGGGCGGGGTGTTCCACTGCCGTGTGTAGAAGTAGTTGTCCCAGCTTCCTTCCAGGAAGTGGCCGCCTGTGAGATGGAGCCCGGAGCTGAGGGTGATCGCGATGCCGTCCATGATGCCGCCCATCATCTGCGCCTCGAGACCTCGCGGGTTGACCGCCAGACCAGCGTCGACGGCGCACACGACCTTGGTGACGCGGGGGCCGGTGTAGGCGTCGCGGACCGTGCGTCCGGTGGTCTCCGGGCGGCAGTCGATCTCGGCGAGGACGGCGACGCAGGCGTGGTACTCGGGATGCAGCGCGATGCCCTGCGCCGTTCCGGCGGGCATGCTCCGGCCCCAGTTCCCGATGTCGGCCACCTTGTCGAGGACGGCCCGCGCCCGCTCGTCCTTGAGGAAGTCCCGGCGGAACCGGTAGGGGTCCTTGCCCATCCGCTTGGCCAGCTCGTCCACCACCAGCTCCTGCGCACAGCGCACATTGGGCGAGTAGATGTTGCGCATGGAGCCGGTGTTGAAGCCCTTGTCGGTCTCACCCAGCACCTGGGTGACGACACCGAAGTTGTACGGGGTCTGCTGACTGAGCGCGAAGATGGTCTCGGAGAAGGTGAGGCCACCGACGGGCAGCCGCGCGGCCTCCGCGGTGATGATCTCGCCGACACCGTGGCCGAAGTCGGTGGCGACGGAGGTGTGCCGCTGGTCGTAGGTGAGGACCTGGCCGAGCGCGTAGGTGGCGCGCACCCGCGAGGTGGCCATCGGGTGGGTGCGGCCCTGCCGGAAGTCGTCCGTACGGTGCCACATGAGCTTGACCGGCTTGCCCATCGCCTTGGAGATCTCGGCGGCCTCGGCGGCGGCGTCGTAAAAGAGCTTGCGCCCGAAGGAGCCGCCGCCCTCGGTGACATGGACCTTGACCGCGGAGACCGGCAGCCCCACCTTCAGCGCGATCTGTTCCTGGGCGACGATCGGGGACTTCAGGCTCCCCCAGATCTCGGCCGAGTCGTCTCGTACGTCGGCGATGGCGCAGTTGGTCTCCAGCGCGCTGTTGCTCGCGAAGTGGAAGGTGAACCGGGCGTCGACCGACTTCGTCAGCAAGCCCAGTGCCGGAAGCGGGAGTTCGGCCTTGCGGAGTTCGTCGCGGACGGTGTCGTCGCTCTGCGCGTCGGCCGTTCCGGGGCCCCAGGTGACCTTCAGCGCGCGCACGGCGTCGATGCACTGACCGAACGTACGGCCGCGGACGGCGACGCCGGTGGAGACGGCCACGACGTCCGTGATGCCGGGCATCGCCCGCGCCTCGGTGAGATTCTCCACCGAGCGTACGGTGCCGTTGATCGTCGGGGGCCGGCACACCATCGTCGGCAGGGCGTCGGGGATGTGCAGGTCCATGGCGAACTTCTTGCGCCCGGTCACCGCGTCCCGCGCGTCGATGCGTCCCTGCGGGGTGCCGATAACCTCGAACTGCGCCTCCTCCTTGAGGGCGACCGACACCTGACTGGACGTCACCGCCGCTGCCTTCTCGGCGAGTTCACCGTAGGTGAGACTGCGTCCGGTGGCCGAGGAGGTGATGACCCCGGCCTTGGCCGTCAGGGTGTCCAGGGCCTCGTCGAGTTCGAGGGCCGCCGCCCGCAACAGCCGGCCCCGGGCCACCGCGGCGGCCACCCGGATCGGTGTGAACGTCGAGATCGTGGTGTTGGAGCCACCGGTGAGCTGGTTGAACAGCAGCTCCGGCCGCGCGTCCGCGAGCGTGACCCGGACCCGCTCCAGCGGCAGGTCCAGTTCCTCGGCGATCAGCATGGCGCTGGACGTCGTGATGCCCTGCCCGACCTCCGCCCGGGGCAGCGCGAAGGAGGCCGTGCCGTCGCTGTCGATCCGGATCGTGATCAGGTTGGCCGTCGGCAGTGCCGCATCGGTGAGCATGTCGTTGAGGTCGTAGATCTCCGCCGGACCCGGCACGGAGGGGACGACGGCCGCCGCCTCCTCAGGCGCGAACACGGCCTCACCGAGTTCGGCGGCCACGGTCAGGGTCGAGGCGGCCAGCACATACCCGAGGAATCTCCGGCGCCCCATTCCGGCCGTACCGGGTGCGCGTCCCCAGCTGTCCATGTGATCTCCTTCGATCCGCCACGATTTGTGCACATGCCCGATCCGCGCGAGCACGGTGAGACACACCGCCGGTGATTCCACCGCTCGGCACCGGTTTCGGCCATAGGCAGGGGGCGGGAAAAGGCGACACGGGACTGTGCCGGTGCACAGTCCCGCCGGACTACACTGCGGGCGTGACGACGCAGCCGATGGCCGCCGACCGGGTCGTCGAACTGGTCGGCCGCCTGCTGACCGAGGTGGACCGGCTCGCGGAGGACCTCACCGACGAGATCCTCGGAGGCGAGCACTCCTACGCCGAGAGCACGCTGCTCGCCCGGGACCAGTTGCGCGCCGTGGTGCGCGACAACCTGACCACGATGTTCGCGGCGCTGCAGGGGCGGCCCACGACGCTTCAAGCGCCTCGCGCCGCCGGGCGGCTGAAGGCCGCACAGGGCATCCCGCTGGCCGCCCTCCTGCACGCCTACCGGCTGGCCGGCCGTTTCATCTGGGACCGGCTGCTCGCGACCGCCGTGGACGAGGAGAGCACCGTCCAGCTGCTGCACATGGCCTCCGACATCTGGGCGGCCATCGACGACTACTCCAGTGCGGCCGCCGACGCCTACCTCGCCACCGTCGAGGAGCAGTCGCGTCGCGACACCACGGCCCGGAGCATGATGCTCACCACCCTGCTCGACGGCAGGGCCGGTACCAGTGCGAGCGCCTGGGAGATCGCGCGGGTCCTGGACCTCGACCGGCAGGGCCCCTTCCTGGTGGTCTGCGCCGAGATCCACGACGGGGTCGAGCCCCTGCCCAGCGTGCGAAGCCGGCTGGGTGCCGCCGGAATCGGCTCCGAGTGGATCCAGCCGATAGGGGCCTGGGTGGGCCTGCTGTCCCTTCCCAACGAACACGCCATGGCGCATGCGGTCGAGCGGCTGTCCGACATCGCGCTGTACCGGGTCGGGGTCAGCCGCGCCTTCACCTCGCCCGTGAACGCCCCGGCGGCCTGGCGGCAGGCGCAACTCGCCGTACAGTGCCTGCCGCACGGGACGGGCGGCACCCACCTGTACGGCAGCGCCCCGGTGTCGCTCCTGGCGGCCGCCTCCCCCGACATGGCACAGGAGGTCGCCGGGGCGGTCCTCGGCCCCCTTCTCGCCCTGCCCCCGCAGGAACAGGCGACCCTGCTGGAGACCCTGCACGCCTGGTTCGCCTGCGGCGGATCGACGACGGCGGCGGCCGACCGGCTGCACTGCCACCGGAACACGGTCCTGTACCGCCTCAACCGCATCGCCGAACTGACCGGCCGCCGCACCACCGACGCGGAGTCCTCAGCCGAGCTGTACATCGCCCTCGAGGCCGTACGCCTGAGCGGGCGGCCGGGCTCATACGACAGGCGCGGCACGCTGGACTGAGCCCGGCCTTCCCCGGCCACGCAACGCGCGACCGGGGACGCCGACTCGGCCGTGGCGATCCGTCAGCCGGCCGTCGTGAACTTCCACGACGGACGCGACCGCCGGCTGCCGGACGTATGTTTGTGGGGGGCGACCCCCGAGGCGGTGGGCGCGATGCTGAGCGCGCTGGGCACCGCGGGCAAGCTGTCTCAAGACCGCCGGTGGCCGGACGCCCGGCGACGCGCGGCCCCTTCTACGATCGGCTTCCTGTCGTGCTCCCGGAACAGAAAGCCGAACCACTCTAATGGACAAGCGAGTTGTCATCATCACCGGCGCCGGCTCCGGCATCGGCGAGGCCACCGCCCGGTTGCTGCGCGAGCAGGGTCATCACGTGGTGGTCTCCGGGCGCCGGGAGGAACCGCTGCGGCGGCTGGAGCAGGAGACCGGCGCACTGGCGTGTCCGGGCGACGCGGGCGACCCCGACTCCGTCGAAGACCTCGTCCGTACGGCCGTCGACGCCCACGGGCGACTGGACGGTGTCGTCCTCAACGCGGGCATCGGACGCGGCGGCACCGTCG
The DNA here is from genome assembly GCF_040680215.1 of Streptomyces sp. NPDC052107. NCBI lineage: Bacteria > Bacillati > Actinomycetota > Actinomycetes > Kitasatosporales > Streptomycetaceae > Streptomyces > Streptomyces sp. NPDC052107. Next base: position 15,595 of record NZ_JBFAWG010000042.1, on the reverse strand, counting down.
GGGACCTGCCACCGGCGGACTGGGACGAGGTGATGCGCACCAACGTCACCGGTCCGATGCTGCTCCTGCGCGCGGCGATCCCCCATCTGCTCCGGGCGGGCGGAGCAGCCGTGGCCGTCGCGTCCGTCTCCGCCCTGCTCAACGGCCCGAGCAACGTGCCGTACGCCGTATCCAAGGCCGCTCTGCTGTCGCTGTGCCGTTCCGTGGCCGTCGACCACGGGCGCGCGGGGGTGCGCGCCAACGTCGTGTGTCCCGGCTGGTGAGGACCGAGATGGCCGACCGGCGCATGGCACGTTTCGCCCGGGAAGCGGGCCTGCAGGACGGCGGCGTGGACTCCGCCTACGAGGAGGCGACCAGGCTGCTGCCCTTGCACCGGCCGGGCGAATCGCGTGAAGTCGCCGAGACGATCGGCTGGTTGCTCTCCCCGGCGGCGTCCTATGTCAACGGTGCGGTGCTCACGGTCGACGGCGGGGCGACGGCCCTGGATCCCGGGACCCTCGCGTTCGACTTCCACATCGCACCACGCGCCGGCACGGACCTCTGACACCGGCGGGGTCACCCCTGCCGCAACGTGCCCCGTACGGCTTGCCGCAACCCCGATCCAACGCCGCCGGGGCCGGTCGAGGCGGGGAGCGCCGGTCGTGGGTGGCCACATGCGCTGGCGATCGTCAACTGTGCGTTGGCCCACCCGTTCTGCTGTGCGAAAAGGGAGACGGACGCCTGGCCGGACCTGTACCGGCAGGTCCTGGCGGCCGACATCCCGGTGCTGGCCGGGCCCATTCGGCTGGGCGACAACAGTTCCGTGATGCTGCAGGTGATCGAACGCCTCTATGCGTGCTTCAGCCTGCTCAACGAGGCGGGCCAGTACGCGTACTACGGCCGCGTGGGCGGCTGCCTGATCACCGGCAACGGGACTGCGTCAGGCACTGCGCCCTGAACGTCCTCTACAGCCTGCAGCACCTGGGTTACACCATCCCTCCCCAGGCGCACGCCGGATGGATCGGCGAGGCGGGCCCCCGGCCCCTCCTGTCTCGACCCCGGCTCGGGCGGCCCGGAGAACGACTTCACCAACCGCAACACCACCTTCATGACCTGGAACCTGCTCCACCTGGCCCGCGCGTTGAAGGATCTGAGCGGCATTCCCGCCCACGGCAACCAGCGCACCGCATGGGACGCCGGCTGCCGACGGGACTACGAGAACCCCGAGCACCGGTAGGCGTGCACCTGCGCTCCCGCACGGCCGCCGACGCGGGAGGGCTGCACGCGACAGGACCGCTGCCCTGGAGTCACTCGGGCCGCCGGACGCCGGCGTGATCCCGTGAGCGGCCCCGCTGATCGGTGGGTGCCCGGTCCGGCCGCGGATCCCCTGCGACGGGTGTGCTTACTTGGGCGGCAGGCTCGCCGCGAATGCGTGGCCCTCGCCGATCCACCGGCCGAGCACTTCGTCCTCCGCGACAGCGGAACCCGCGACCACGACCCAGCCGCGCATCGGGCGACCGGTCATGCCGAAGATCCGCGCACCTGGCCGGGTCAGAGCCTCGTCCATGGCTTCGGGGCCGACCCGGACGATGAGGTCGTCGCCGGTCACACCGACGGCCATGTTGCCGCGGTGGAGGAACCCGATGCCACCGAACATCTGCTTCTCGGTGATCCCGGGGTCTGTGCCCAGCCGCTCCCGGATGCGCTCGGCCAGCCCTTCGTCGTACGCCATCACGCGTCTCCTGCCCGTTCGGTGAGCCGGCGCTCGAGGTCGCGCAGGTCCTTGGTGAGGCTGGCGCGGACCTGGCGGGCGAGCAGGGGAGCCGCGAGGCGGAAGAGGCCGCCGGGTCCTCCGCGGACACGGATGTGGGCCAGAGTGCCGCGCGGGTGGGGCTCGAAGGCGTACGTGACATGCATCGGCATCGGGCCGGCGACGGAGATCATGTCCAGCAGCCGCGGCGGCTCATAGGCGGACACGCGCAGGACATAGTGGATGCGCCGGGTAAGGAAGTACGCCGTACGCGTGACCTCGGCGCCCACGCCGAAGCCGCCGCCGTCCGCCGGCCTGGTCAGCTCGGCCGTGCGGATCCCTTGGGTCCACTCGGCGTCGTGGCGCCAGTCCATGGCGTAGGCGGCCACTTGCTCGGGCGGTAGCGGGATCACACGCCGTACCGTCACATCGATGGCCACGGAGCCAGGATCCCAGCCGACACCTGCGGATGCGCGCCGACGCGACGTTCCATCTCTGTCGAGTGCGACGGGACGACGACAGCGGATGCTCCGGCAGCCTTCCCCTGCCCCGCGACCGCTCCCCCAATCTCGGCGAAGAGGTCGCCCGGAGTCGCGTCGGGGAAGGACTCGCGGTAGGCGAGCACCCCCTGTGGCGGCAGACCGTAGGCCGCTGCCGCGCGGTCCAGGAAGTGGTCACCAGCGGGGACAGCCCGGTGGGCACCGTGAACAGGCGGAACTCGTCCCGGGTGCAGCCCACCAGCACATCGACGTCCGCGGCCGTGCCGTCCGCGATCGCCTCGATGGGTGTGGTCGACCACGGGTTCGAAGGGCATCAGGTTGAGGGCCGCCTCGCCCCACAGTGCCGGGTCCGGGCGCGCGGAGATCTCCGCGCGCAGTCGCTGCTGCGCGGGCAGCAGCCGCTGCAGCGGTACGGCGGCGAGGTCCGCACGGGTGGGCGGCACCCCGAGCACGGCGGCCAGTTCGGCCCCGACCCGGGCGGCGGATCCGGGCGACAGCACGTGATGGGCGGCTCCGCTCTGCAGTACGGCGCGGTGGAAGAGGCCCTTGGCCGCGGGCATGGCGAGGAGCGCGCCGATGCTCATGGCCCCGGCCGACTGGCCGAAGACGGTGACGCGGCCGGGATCGCCGCCGAACGACGCGATGTTGTGGCGCACCCATTCCAGCGCGGCGATCTGGTCCGGCAGACCGAGGTTGGCCGGGGCGGGGTCCTCGGGGCCGCAGCCGCTCTGACCGGCCTCGGCCTGACCGCCCCCGCCCAGGCCGCCGCCCCACCGCTGCCGGACCTGGACATCACCGGCACCTACGTCACCGGCGTCTCCTCCGGCGGCTTCATGGCGACCCCAGCTCCAGGTCGCCTACTCCGGCACCTTCGACGGCGCAGGAATCGTCGCCGCAGGCCCGTACGACTGCGGCCGGGGCAAGGTCATCGACTTCGTCACCTGCGACCTGGGACTCGGCGTCGGCCAACTGGAACAGCAGGCCACCGACTGGGCGGCCGAGGGCCGCATCGACCCGGTCTCCAACCTGGCGGGCAAGCCGGTCTACACCTACCACGGCTACCTCGACCCGGTCGTCAACCCGCTCGTCTCCCGTGCCGGCGTCGACTTCTACGAGCACTTCGGCGCCGACGTCACGTACCACGACTGGGATCCGGCCGGGCATTCCTGGCCCACACCCGACGGCGTCGTCCCCTGCGCGCTCACGCTGCCCCCCTTCCTGAACAACTGCCACGACGACCCGCAGCGCGAGATGCTCACCACCTGGCTGGGCACGGTCAACCCACGCGACACCGGCGCTCCGGAGGGCTCGCTCACCTACTTCGACCAGAACGCCTACGCCCCCGGCGGCTCTGCCCGCGCACTGTCCATGGACGGCACCGGCCAGCTCTATGTGCCGCCCAACTGCGCCCAGGGCGCGCCCTGCAAGCTGGTGGTCGCCCTGCACGGCTGCCTGTCCGCCCAGCAACTCCTCGGCACCGCCTTCGCCGAGAAGGGCAACCTCGACACCTACGCCGACACCAACAACCTCGTCGTCCTCTACCCGCAGGCCGTTTCCAGCATCCGGCCCGTCAACCCGCAGGGATGCTGGGACTGGTTCGGCTGCACCGGCTCCGACTACGCGATCAGAAGCGCCCCCCAGATGACCGCCGTCGTCAACATGGTGCAAGCCCTGGGCGGCTGACCGCCCCCCAGCTCCTCCTTCCGCGCCCCGCACGCTTACTTGATGGACCTTGGCTGCGCGCGATGATTGCCATCCACCCCAAATCATCACAGAGAGCGACCTGTCTGACCCTCAACGTCACCTCGGCAGCTGGGACAGCGCAGCAAACTGGCTCACTCCCTGGTCATCGACGACCGGGCCGCCCGCCGCGTGGTGTCCCCGCACGCGCCATGCCGTCGTGCTCCCGAGTGGTGGGACTGACTCGTCCGAAATAGCGTATGAAGCAGGTGTTCGGTGAATGCTCGGTCAATGGAGGACGTCATGACCGACAAGACGTCTCCGGACGAAGAATGGAGCGGGTCGGGTTGCCCGATGGACGCGTTCGCCCGGCGGACGTTTCTGCAGGGCACCGCAGCCGGCCTCGTGATCGGAACGGCGGGCGAGAGCGCCCTCAAAGGCGGTACGGCGGAAGCGGGAACGACGCCCGGGCCCACGCAAGAGCCGAAGTCCCGGACGATTCCCTTCCACGGCTACCACCAGGCGGGCATCGCCCTTCCTCCTCACCCACAACGGGTCGCCATTTTTGTCGCGCTCGACGTCACCGCGTCCGGCCGCAAGGAACTCACCGAGCTGTTCCGCACGCTGACCGCGCGCGCCCGCTTCCTCACGGCGGGTGGAAGACCGCCCGAAACGTCTTCGACCGCGGCTCCGTCAAGCTCGGGCATTCTGGGACCCACGGTCGTGGCGGACGGTCTCACGCTGACCGTAGGCGTGGGCGCCTCTCTCTTCGACGACCGATACGGTCTGCACGGCCGGAAGCCGGTCCAGCTCGTCACGATGAAGCCGTTCCGGCATGACGACCTGGATCCGGCGCTGAGCCAGGGGGACCTGCTGGTCCAGATATGCGCCGACAACCGGGACACGACGGTGAACGCCCTGCTCGACATCCTGATGCACACCAAGTCGGCGGCGAAGCTGCGCTGGCGCATCGACGGCCAGCGCAATCCGCACCGCCCCGTCGGTGTCCGGCGCGACTGGTTCGGTTTCAAGGACGGCATCTCCAACCCGGACACCACCAGCGCCACCCAGATGGACCAGGCGGTCTGGGTCCAGCCGAAGAGCGCTGAACCGGCCTGGACCGCGGGCGGCACCTATCACGTGGTGCGGATCGTGCACTTCTTCATCGAGGCGTGGCAGAAGGTGCCCGTCGCCCAGCAGGAGCGCATCTTCGGCCGTCGCAAGGCGAGCGGCGCCCCCCTGTACGCGCTGGGCGAGAACGAGAACGACAAGCTCGACCCCATCTACACCAACGACCCCCAGGGACTCATCACCCCGCTCAACTGCCACATCCGGCTCGCCAACCCCCAGACCCCGCAGACCGCGGCGACCAGCACCATCCTGCGCCGGAGCTTCGACTACGACCGCAGTCCCAACCTGCCCGAGCTCGACATGGGACACGCGTTCAACTGCTTCCAGCAGGAACTCAACACCTACATCACCATGCAGACCCGGCTGGAGGGCGAAGCCCTGGTGCCCTTCATCAGCCCTCGGGGCGGAGGCTACTTCTTCGCGCTCCCAGGCGTCCGGGACGACAGGGACTACTACGCCCGCGGGCTGCTGACCTGATACCGGCCTGGACGGCCGGACCGGACCACGGCACTGCGCACAGGAGGCGAGATGTTGTCTGCCGCGCGGATCCCAGCAGCGAGCCGTCGCCCAAGCCGCGGCAGGACACCACGGCCGGTCCTCGCGGTCGGCGTTGCCGCGCTGCTGGTCTCCCTCCTGCCCACTGCCTCCGCACATCCGGTGGCCGCGGGCCCGTCGTCCGCGTCTGCCGGCACCGACAGCCGCGTCTACGTCACCAACCAGCAGGACGACACCGTCTCGGTGATCGACGCCCACACCCACAAAGTGATCGCGACCGTACCGGCCGGCACGGCGCCCGAGGGTGTGGCCGTCACCAAGGACGGCAGACGCCTGTACGTCGCCGACAGCGGCTCGGCCCGCGTCTCGGTTCTCGACACCCACACCTACAAGACCGTGGCCACGGTGCCCGTCGGCAAGAGCCCGACCGGAGTCGCCCTGAGCCCGGACGGCGGGTCCCTCTACGTCACCAACGGCGCCTCGAACACCGTCTCCGTGATCGACACCCGTACCCAGCGGGCCTCAGCCACCATCCCCGTCGGCAAGTCCCCGGTGAACGTGGCCCTCAGCAGCGACGGTGCCCAGGCGTACGTCGCGAACGCGGGATCGGGCACCCTGTCGGTCATCGACACCCGCACCCACAAGGTCACCCGGCAGCTCCCAGCGGGGCAGTCCCCGGTGGCCGTCGCCGTCACCAAGGACGGCAAGGCCGCCTACGTCGCCGACGAGGTCGGCAGGCACGTCCTCGCTGTCGCCACCGACAGCGGCAGGGCGACCACCGTGAACGTCGGCACGGGCCCCTTCGACGTGGCCATCGGCCCGGACGGCCGCTACGCCTACTCCGCGAACCTCGGACCCGGCAACGTCTCCGTGATCGACACCGGCAGCAAGCACGTCTCGGCGACCATCGCCCTCGGCCCGCCCGGCACCGACCCGTTCAACCTGGAGGTCACCCACGACGCGATCTACGTCACCAACCAGGGAGCGAGCACTCTCGCCGTCGTCGATTCCGCATCCCGCAAGGTCGTCGCGACGGTCACGGTGGGCTCCCAGCCGTACGGGGTGGCGGTGAGCTGAGGCAGTCGATCACGTCGAGCGGGTTCGGAATCCGGGGTCAGCCTCGGTGAGCGGCGGATCGATCCCCTGGCGGTCGGCGGCTTCCAGTGCGAGGGCCGGGTCCTTGCCCGCGCAGTGCGGGGGAAGTCCGGGGGACAATGTTGTCAGGGCGTCGTCCGGTCCGGTCATCGCGCTCCCGGCGGCGCCGTCGGTCGGCATGGCGACCGTAGTCCGTCCATTCCCGGCCTGCCCAGCCGTCACACACCCTCCGGGGACGGGCCGGCGACCGGCGCGGCCGCGGCCATGATCGAGTCGATTTCCTTCAGGTCGCCCTCGTCCAACGACATGTCTGCCGCCGCGAGGCTGTCCTCGACGTGGTGGGCGCGCCGCGTACCGACGATCGCCACATCCACTCCCGGCTGAGCCAGGGTCCACGCGACGGCCAGCTGACTGACCGTCATGTCACGGAAGGCGGCGAACTCCTGGAGCTCGCGTACGACAGCGAGGTTGCGCCCATAGGTCTCGCCTCGGAAGACGCTGCTCTTCGCGCGCCAGTCGTCGGCGGAGAAGACGGTCTCCTCGCTGAGGATGCCCGTCAACATGCCGTGCGCGAGGGGCCCGTAGACCAGGACACCGATGCCGTGCTGCCGGGTATAGGGCAGAACGGTGTCCTCGATCTCGCGGCGGAAGAGGTGGTAGGGCGGCTGCAGCGTCTCCACCGGAAGGGTGCGGGAGAAGTCGGCCATCTGCTCGGCGGAGTAGTTGGACACGCCGACGTGCCGGATCTTGCCCGCCTCGACCAGCTCCTTCAGCGCACCCGCGGTTTCGGCGAACGGCACCTTCGGGTCGGGCCAGTGGACCTGGTAGAGGTCGATGTGGTCGACGCCGAGCGCGGTCAGACTGGCGTCGACGCCCTCGCGCAGCGCCTCGGGACTCGCATCCCGGGCGATACCGGCAGCGGTCCTGCGCAGACCGCCCTTGGTGGCGATCACCAACTCGTCGCGGTGCCACCGCAGTTCGCTCCGCAGGGCGGCGCCGAGCAGTCGTTCCGAAGCACCGAATCCGTACGCCTGGGCGGTGTCGAAGAAGTTCACCCCGAGCTCGCGGGCCCGGTGGATGGCGGCCTTGGCCTCGTCCTCGGCGAAGTCACCCCAGTCGCCGCCCAGTTGCCAGGTGCCGAGGGCGATGCGGGAGACCTGCAGGCCGGTCGTTCCCAGTGTGGTGCTACGCATGGTTGTCCTCCGTGCGTCATTGATCGTTTGGTTCTTCCGATGGCTCGGGTGACGCCGGACACCGCGGCGCGCGGCGCGCCGGAGCGGTCACCTCGGCGCCGCCGCTCTTCCTTGTGGAGCTCACCTTTCGTGGCGTACACGACCCGTACTCCCCACGTCGCCAGGGGTCTCAGCAGCCGCGCCGGGACCGTGGCGGCTCGTCCGTACGGCGACGGCGCCCAGCAGTGCCAGCACGACGACGGTGAACCACGTCGCCGCATCGGTCAGGCTCATGGACCGGCTGGCGACGCCCAGGCCGACGGGCAGCAGGGCCAGGCCGAGGTAGGAGGCGAAAAACAGACCGGCGAGGGCTTCACCGCGCTGAGCCGGGGCGGCCGTGGCGGCCACGTGTCCGACGGCGGACTTGAACAGCACCCCGGCGCCGGCTCCGGCGATGATCCCCGCGAGCAGGAACACGGGCAGGCTGCCAAGGCGCATACCGACCGCGAGAACGGTCATGCCCACCGCCTGAGCGAGCAGCCCGAGGTACCAGCGCGTCCGGGTGCCGAGCCGGCCAGTACCCGTCTGGGCCGCAGCGGCGGCTCCGAAGACCGCGAACACGGCCAGTCCGGCCAAGGCGCGGGACGGCTGGTGCAGGACCCCGCCGAGGAAGCCTGGGACCACGGACGTGAAGAGCCCGAACACGGCCATGGACGTGAATCCGGCCGCCGCGGCGGCGAGATTTCCGCGGTCGCCGTGGGCGGCCCGGACCCGCTGGGGCCGGTAGGCCGGCCTGACCGCGGGCCTGCGGACGGTCTCGGGGGTCAGAGCGATCGCGGCCACTCCGGTCACCAGCAGCACGACGAAGACCGCGTACGGCAGTCGGAGCGGCGCGACCAGGTACTGCGCGAGCACTCCCGCGGTGATGGGTCCCATCCCGAGGCCGCCGATGTTGGCGACGGTCGACACGATCTCGAACCGCCGCGTCGAGGCTCCGGGCCGGTGAGCGCTGTGCAACTCATGCAGATATGCGGTGGCGGTCGCCGTCAGCATGCCGATGCCGAGACCGGTGACCAGCCGGGCGACGATCAGCACCGGCAGGGACGGCGTGGCCAGGAACAGCGCGGCGGCGAGCAGTTCCAGTGCCAGCGCCGACGCCATGACCTTCTTGCGGCCCAGCCAGTCCGAGATGTGCCCGGCGAGCAACAGGCTGGTCAGGACCCCGATGGCATAGACGGCGAACACGACGGTGACCGTGAAGGTCGAGAACCCGTCATGGGCCTGGTAGAGGGGATACAGCGGGGTGGGAACCGTGGAGAACGCCATGGCCGTCACGAACACGGCGGCAACCGTCCAGAACCCTGCGCCGTACCCGCGAACAGCGTGTGTCTGCTCGTGCGCGCGGGCCTGTCGGGCGGATACACCGTCCGTGCGCGGACCCATGGCCGACGTCAGTGACATCAGAGCACTCCGATCTTTGACGGTGGATTTCCGTCGGCGGGGGAACCAGCGTCGGCCGCTCGTTCGCCGCCGTTCATGCCAACGTGCGGACGCAGCCGTTGTTTCCCATTTGGGAGAGATGATCAAAGATGACGGTTATCTCGATAAGAGATAGGAACGGGTGCGGTGCGGGTGCGCGTCCCGCAACATGTCGTGCAGGCGACGCGGCGCGTCACGACGACGAGGCCGATCACGCGCTTGCCGGGAGCCGGGCCGATCGTCGCATGGTCGGCGCACACGGCCAGACCGCAAAGGGAACACACGCCGATGGCGGCGCTGTCACCCCGCCCCGTCTGGGTGCACTCGTAGCACATCAAGTCTGCCTCCTATGAGGGATTCAGTTGATTCCGGTGGCGGTGGGCTTGGGAACGCCGGCTCATCGGCGTCGTTCCTTCACGCCCGCTTCCAGACGGCTGCCGAAGTCGGAGTCGGCACGGCGGAAGTTGTCGATCGCCCGCTCGACGATGTCGTCACGGTCGGCGGAGACGCCGGCCAAGGCGGTGGCCAGGTTGTTGATCAGGCGCTCCTTCTCCTCCTGCGACATCAGCCGGTAGAGGTTCCCCGCCTGGACGAAGTCGTCGTCCTCGGCGTGTGACGGAGCGGCGTGGTTGCCGGTGAGCCCGGAGACCGCGGTGGCGGCCCACAGCGGCCGATCGGTCTGGACTGGGCCGTCGAAGCTGTTCGGCTCGTAGTTCTTCAAGCCGCCGTGCCGGCCGTCGTACAAGGCCCCGTCGCGGCCGTAGGTTCGGGCCTCGGTGGCGTGCGGGCGGTTCACCGGCAGTTGGTCGGCGTTGATGCCGACGCGGTAGCGGTGGGCGTCGCCGTAGGCGAAGAGGCGGCCCTGGAGCATCTTGTCCGGAGAGGGACCGATGCCCGGCACGAAGTGCGCGGGCGAGAAGGCCGACTGCTCGACCTCGGCGAAGATGTTCCACGGATTGCGGTGGAGCTCCATCCTGCCGATCTCGATGGGCGGGTAGTCCTCGTGCGGCCAGACCTTGGTGAGGTCGAAGGGGTTAAAGCGGTAGGTGGCCGCTTCTGCCGCAGGCATGATCTGGACCTGGACCGTCCAGCTCGGGCACTCGCCGCGCTCGATCGCCTCGCGCAGGTCGCGCTGGTGACTGTCGGGGTCCTTGCCCGCGAGGATCCCGGCCTCGGCGGGGTCGAGGTTCTTGATGCCCTGGTCGGTCTTGAAGTGGTACTTGACCCAGAAGACCTCGCCGGCCTCGTTGTTCCACTGGTAAGTGTGCGAGCTGTAGCCGTTCATGTGGCGGTACGAGGCGGGGATGCCGCGGTCGCCGAAGAGCCAGGTGACCTGATGGGTGGACTCCGGGCTCAGGCCCCAGAAGTCCCACACGTTGTCCGGCTCTTGTGAGCCGGTGTAGGGGTCGCGCTTCTGGGTGTGGATGAAGTCCGGGAACTTGCTCGGGTCCTTGATGAAGAAGATCGGGGTGTTGTTGCCGATGAGGTCGTAATTTCCCTCCTCGGTGTAGAACTTGATCGCGAAGCCGCGCGGGTCCCGGACCGCGTCCGCCGAGCCGAGGCTGCCCGCCACCGTCGAGAAGCGGACGAACACCTCGGTCTGCTTGCCGATCTCCGAGAGGAACGCAGCCCGGGTGTACGACGTCACGTCGGCGGTGACGGTGAACGTGCCGTACGCACCGGCGCCGCGCGCGTGCACGATCCGCTCCGGGATGCGCTCGCGGTTGAAGCGGGCCAGCTTCTCGAACAGTTGCTGATCCTGGACGAGCAGCGGCCCACCGGGGCCGGCCGTCTCGGAGTTCTGATTGTCCGCAACAGGCGCACCCGTCTCGGTGGTGAGAAGGGGACGCCCTCCGTCTTGTGTTGTCACCTTGTGCCTCCGCTGGCATGGATCGTTGAGGAAACCGGCATCGGACATGACTGCCCTCTGCCTGCCGCTTCGTTTGCGGTGTCGGTGTATCTGCCTGGTTTCGCGGCCGCCGGGCCCGTGCGGACGGGTCAGACGTGGCGAAGATGTCGCCGTTCGCCCGGTGTGACGCGGTGAGCGACGAGCGCGGCGACGTCGTCGTCGCGGGTGCCAGGAACGTAGGCGTTGATGTCGCGGTGGAGCTGGTGGAGGAGTTGGTGGGGAGGGGCCGAGACCCATCGGCGGATGCGTTGGGTGAGGGGGTAGAAGGTGCCCGTCAGGTCGCGGCTTTCGCTGATGCCGTCGGTGTAGAGCAACAGGCGGTCGCCCACGGTGAAGGGGATGGTGTCGAGCTGGTAGTGGTCGCCGAGAAGGGCGGCCATGTTGATGGGCGGCGAGGGTGCGCTGGGTTCCACCTCGCGCACCTCGCCGTTGTGGAGCAGCAGCGGCGGGGGGTGTCCGCAGTTGACGAGGCGGGCGATGGGCTCCTCGGCGGGGATCTCCGCGAGCACGATGGTGACGAAGCGCTCGAGCGTGTCGTCGGTGAGGACCTCTTCGAAGTGTTGCTGCATGCTTGTTTCCAAGGTGTTCGCCAGATATGGCAGATCGGGCGCGTCCCGCACGTTCGCCCGGAAGGAGCTGAGCATCGTTGATGCGGCTTCGACGGCGGGAAGTCCCTTGCCGCGCACATCGCCGATGATCAGCCGTACGCCGTGCGGAGTCCGGCGCGCCTCATAGAAGTCGCCGCCGATACGGGCATGCGCGGCAGCGGCCTGGTAGACGGTGTCGATGTCGACGTGCCCGAGGTGCCGTGGGATCGGCGGCCGCAGTGCGTGCTGTGCGGTTTCCGCCACACTGCGGACCGCGGCGAGGGTGCGCTCCCGGTGCTGCCGTACCCGACTGGCGTATGCGGCGGCCAGCGTGACGGCCGTGATCGCCACGACGGTGAACACACTGGGTGTCTGTCCGAGATCGTGGTGGGTGGCGGCGAGGGCGATGCCGGCTATCAGGGCCAGCAGTCCGATGCCCAGCGTGCCGGCCACGGGCCACATGGCGGCGGCCAGCGCCGGCGCCACGCCGAGCAACCGGTTGAACTGCAAGTTGGGTGCCAGCAGATCCGCAGTCGTGTCCAGCGCGATCACCAGCAGAGGGGTGACGAGCATCGACTCGCAGGCGCCGCTCATCTCCCGCATTCGCTCAGGAAGCCGTTTCGGGATCATCGCCCGTGCGAGCGATGGGAGTTTGTTGCAGCGGGACGGGATGGGCTCTTCGGCCTGTACACCCATGTCTTCAGCTCCTTGGGTCCGAGGGGCGCGTATCCGTGTGTGGACGATGGGGGTTCATGCTGTTGCCCGTCCTTGGACGCCCATGGCGGCCGGCGCCCCGCGGGAGGTACCGGTTCTCGGACATGGACTCACGTCGAGTGGGATTGCTGGGTCCACACGGTCTTGCCGCGAGCGGTGAGGCGCGTCCCTTGATGCTGTGTGAGCTCGGAGACGATGGACAGGCCGCGGCCGCCCTCGTCGCTCGGGCGGGCCTTGTGCAGACGGGGAACGGCACCGTTGGTGTCGGAGACTTCGCAGATGAGTGTGGGACCGTCGTTGATCAGGCGCAGTTCTGTCGGCCCGGTCGCGTAGCGGATGGCATTGGTCACGAGCTCACTGACGATCAAGGTGGTGGTGGAGGCGAGTTCGTCGAGCATCCATGTCGCCAACTGCCGGCGGGTCCAGGCGCGGACAGCCGCGACAGCCGCCGGGTCGGACGGTACGGCCAGACTCGCGACGTTCTTCGCGTCCAAGGCCTGTGCACGGGCCACGAGCAGGGCCGGCTCATGGCCCAGGGCCATGTCGCGACACGTGCTCTCGATGATCTTCCGCACGTCGGGTCCGGACCGGTTCACCACCTCATGGAGGTGTTCTGTGGTCGCGGTCGCCTCGCCATCGCGGTGCGCATCGTCGATACCGCCGCTTGTCAGGACCAGGACGGTACCTGGCGGCACGTCGACCTCGGTGGCCTCGTAAGGATGCCCATCGGTGCCCAGAGTCGGATGGGAGGGCAGGCCCGGCGCGCTGACGACACCGTCGGGGTGGATGACCACGAGCTGCGAACCGCCGGCCCGGGACGAGGTGCAGCGCCCGGTGACGGGGTCGTACACCACAAAGAGGCAACTGGAGCCCGCATACTTCATGTCGGATGGGAGCCGGCCCGACAACAGATGCTCCCCCAGGCGGGTCGCCATGTCGTCCAGGTGCGCGAGTATCTCGTCCGGCGCCAGGTCTTGTATGGCCAGTGTGATGATCATCGCTCTCAACTGGCTCATGCCGACTGCGGCATCGACGCCCCGCCCTCGTGTCGCTCCCACCACCAAGGCCGCACGTGCACCGGACAGCGGGATGATGTCGAACCACTCGCCGCCTGAGCCTTCCACCGGAAGCTGCCCTTCGGCAGCCTCGATGGCTCCGAGGGACGGAAGCACCTCGGGAAGCAGATTTCGCTGCAGGAGCCGGGCGTGGACACGTCCCTGGATCCGGTCACGGACCACGTCCAGACACTGCGCGGCCCGGTCCGCGAAGCTGATGGCCGCCTGGAGGTCGTCCACGTCGAATGGAGCGGACTCTGCCCGCCGGTACAGGCCCACCAGGCCGAGAACGGCGTCCCCGGCGATCAGGGGAATCACTATGGCGGAGTGGGCCCGTGCCTCCCGGATGCGGTGTGCGCGTACGGGATCACGCACCAGCCACCGCCCGTCGCGGACCAGGTCGAGGATGAGGCGAGGGCGCAGATCGACAAGGCTCTGCCGGTAGGGGGTCGCACGCGGGATCCGGGACACCTCTCCCACCGCGTACGCGGGCCTGGCGCCGGTTCCCGGCTTGGACTGGAAGGCGGCACGTCGAAACGGTGTGCCGCTGCACAGAGGGCGGGGCGCGGACACGTCGCCGTGCAGTATCGGCTCCGACACCTCGATGGCGACGAAGTCGGCCAGTTCGGCCACCGCGGCCTGAGCGAGCTTGTCTGCGGTCTGGAAGACGTCTGTGCTGGTGCCGAGGGCCGGACTCTCCGGCCCTGGGCGGATGCAGGTAACCACGATGATCGTCCTGTGTTGGGTAGACACCGGTTCGCGAGGCGCCGAGCGCGACCCCACCCCATGGACGCCGTCGATGCGCCGCTGGTGGATGTGTGACCGCGCAGTGGTGCTGCTGGGGATCCGTTCCTCCGCGACCGCTGAACTCTGCGGTACTGGGGTTCCGGATCTTCTTGAGTTCCACTCTAGTTTGTGGAATGACTCAAGACAATGGAAATGCTTAAAGAACTGGACAAAGAACTCGGATTGCCCTCGGGCGCGCCATGAAGACGACGTACCGCCGTGCGACGCCGCGCACGAGACCAGCACCGGCCGGCGTCCAAAGCGAGCAGTTCCCGGCTCACGCCATGGCGGAGCGACGTTTGCACGTCGCTCCGCCATGGGGAGTCCGGTATGGGGCGCGAAGCGCGGCTTGGAGAGGAGGCCCAGGCGTCGCCGCGTGTCGTGGGCATGGGACGCCTGGGTCATATGTCGGCGAAGTGATCAGCGCCGCTCGGCGTCACCGGACGACTTGCCGGAGGTACCGGCCGGGGATGCGCAGCGTTCGCAAGTACCCCAGAAGGTGACAGCAGCTTCGTCGACCCGGTAGGAATCGGGTAGGTCGGCGTCAAGGCAGGGTGCCGCACCTATCACGCATTCCACATCGATGATGTCGCCGCAGAGGCGGCACACGAAGTGGTGGTGATTGTCGTTGCGTTCAGGTTCGTACCGCGCCGGAAGGCCTGCAATCTGAGTGCAGCGGATCATGCCCGCCTCCGTCAGCACACGAAGGACGTTGTACGTGGCTTGCAGCGACAATTGACCTGTCACCTGCTGCGCCCGGGTCCGAATGGCCTCGACTTCGGGATGCCCGGACAGCTCCTCGACAGCGGCGAGTACCGCTATGCGCTGCGCAGTCACCCGAAGCCGCGCGTCGCGCAGACGCGTGGCAGCTCGGGCCATCGGCTCCTGTTCTGCTCCATCCCCGTCCGCTGTCGTGGCATGACGAGCGTCTTGGTGCCCGGTGCCGGTCGGCATCGATCGATTCCTGGCCATCGTTGCCTCCAGAATGTGCAGACTCGCCGTCGAGGTCGTTTGCACGCTTCATCCAGAATCCTTTATGTAGCCAATCTAAGTTCTGGAGCGGCTCAAGTCAATAGAATCCCCCTCAAGAACTGGACGTGAAAGACGGCGGTCGTCGGCGACTGGCGCCGCTGACCGGTCGCGCCAACCGGCCGCTGCCACCCCGTGGTGCTGACCGCCGCGATGGCCCTGTCGGTGGCCGGTACGGCGGTGATCGCGATCCGCACGGGTGCGTCGAGCCTGGACACACTGGTGCTGGAGATC
>NZ_JBFAWG010000041.1:63375-64860 GCF_040680215.1 Streptomyces sp. NPDC052107 | reverse complement strand
ACGACTCAACCTGTTCGACCGTCAGCGCATCAGCACACAGTCACATCAACGACACACGACGTTGATCGTCACCCAGATGCGGTTGCAGTACTAGCCCTGGCCGGCGGCGCTGTCCCAGAAGTCGGCGATGGCGCGGGCCGTGGCGAGCGGCTGGTCGGTGTTGGGGGAGTGCTCGGCGTTCTCGATCACCGTCCGCCGTGCGTTCAGTCGTACCGCCATGTCGTCCAGCAGGGGCAGCGGCCAGGTGTCGTCCCGTGCGCCGGACAGGACGTGGAACGGCAGCGACAGCGCGGCCAGTTCCGTGACACGGTCCGGTTCCGCGCACAACTGACGTCCGGTGGCGATGAGTTGGGCGGGCTTGGTGCTCAGCCAGCGGCGCTGCAGGTCGTCCCGGTCGTCGAGGCCGCCGTCGAGTGCCGCCGTCTCGGTCTCCTCGGGCGTCTCCATCGCCCGCATCGCGTCCCACACCTGGCCCATGGTCATCACCGCGAGCGTGTCCCGCAGCAGCTTCACGCGCTGCTGCTGGGGTTCCGAGATCTGCGCGGGGCCGGAGGCCATGAGGGTGAGCGACTGGAAGGGTGCGTGGTCGAGCAGGACGGCCGCGCGCGAGATCTGCCCGCCGAGGGAGTGCCCCAGCAGATGCACCGGCTCCCCGAGCGCCTCGGCCTGCGCCAGCACGTCCCGCGCCAACTCCTGCTGCGTATAAGCCGCTTCGTCGGTCTCGGGCCCGTCCGACTCGTACTGCCCGCGCCCGTCCACGGCCACGGTCCGGTACCCGCGCCGCGCGAGCGGCACATGCAGCGGATTGAAGTCCTCCTTGCTCCCGGTGAACCCCGGCAGCAACAGCGCCACCCCGCGGGGCTCCACCCCGGCAGCCACGGGAGCGTCGACGACGGCGAACTCCCCGCGCGCGGTCCGCAGCGCGTACGCACGCGCACCGGGAGGCGGGACGAAGGTGGCGGGCCTGCTCATGGGGAGAGGCTATCGGGCGGGGGGATGCCCTGGGCTGCGGCTGGGCGGGAGCGCTCCGAAGAGGCGCGGAGTACGGAGGAGCGGCGCGGCATCCGGAAACGGCGACGGCCCGGTCCCCATCAGGGACCGGGCCGTCGCTCGTCGGGTGCCGGATCAGCCCTCGGCGGCCTCGACGGCCGCCGTGGCCTTGCGGGTACGGCGCCGCGGCTTGGCCTCCGGCTCCTCGGTGGCCTGTGCCGGAATCTCCGGGGTGACCGCCTTGGCGACGGCCTTACGCGTCCGCCGGACCTTCGGCGCGGCCACCTCGGCATCCCCGTCCGCCTCGACGACGGCGGCGGCCGTCTTGCGCGTGCGGCGGGGCTTGGCCTCGGCCTCGGGTGCCTCGGTGGTCTCCGGTGCGGCGGCGGCCTTCTTCCGGGTGCGGCGCGGCTTGGTTTCCGTGCCTTCGGCCGTGTCGACGGCGGCCTCGGCCTCCGGTGCGGCGGCGACCGTCTTGCGGGTGCGACGCGGCTT
>NZ_JBFAWG010000041.1:0-63278 GCF_040680215.1 Streptomyces sp. NPDC052107 | reverse complement strand
CTTGGCCTCGGCCTCGGGTGCCTCGGTGGTTTCCGGTGCGGCGGCGGCCGTCTTGCGGGTGCGACGCGGCTTGGCCTCGGCCTCGGGTGCCTCGGTGGTTTCCGGTGCGGCGGCGGCCGTCTTGCGGGTGCGGCGCGGCTTGGCCTCGGCCTCGGGTGCCTCGGTCGTCTCCGGCGCGGCGGCGGCCTTCTTCCGGGTGCGGCGCGGCTTGGATTCCGTGCCTTCGGCCGTGTCCATGGCGGCCTCGGCCTTCGGGGCCTCGGTCGCCTCAGCGGTGGCCGCAGCCTTCTTGCGGGTGCGGCGCGGCTTGGGCTCCGCCTCCGTGTCCGCCGGTGCGGCCTCGGTCGGTGCTGCCTCGGTGACGGCGGCTGCCGTCTTCCGGGTGCGGCGCGGCTTGGATTCCGTGCCCTCGGCCGTGGCGACGGCCGTCTCGGCGGCGGGCTCGGCCGTCTTGCGCGTACGGCGGCGCGGCTTCGCCTCCGCAGCCTCCACGGGCGCGGCCTCCGCCTGCGGCTCGGTGGCGACAGGCGCGGCCTCGGGGGCGGCGGCCGTCTCGGTCGCGGCCGGCTCCGCCGACTTGCGGGTGCGGCGGCGGCGCGAGTTCTCCGGGGCCTCCGGGGTCTCCAGCTGGGCCGGGCCCTCCGCCGTGTCGACCGACTCGACGGCGGCCTCGGTGGCCGTCACCTGCTGGGCCGGCGACCCGCCGCGCGTACGGCGACGGCGGCGCAGGGTGCGAGGAGCGCTGGACTCCTCCACGCCTGCGGCCTCCGGGGCGCCCGACTCGGACGCCGGCACCGCGGTGGTCGTGGTGGCGTCGACCGGCGCTCCGTTACGGGTGCGGCGGCGACGGCGCGCCGCACGGTCCGTACGCTCGCGCTCGGCGGTGCCGGACTCGGGACGGCCGTCACGCTCGCCCCGGCCACCACGGCCGCGGCCGCGAGCGCCACGCCCGCCGGTCTCGCCGAGGTCCTCCAGCTCCTCCGCGTCCAGACCGGCACGGGTCCGCTCCGAGCGCGGCAGGACGCCCTTGGTGCCCGCCGGGATACCGAGGTCGGAGAACAGGTGCGGGGACGAGGAGTACGTCTCCACCGGGTCGTTGAAGTCCAGCTCCAGCGCCTTGTTGATCAGCTGCCAGCGCGGAATCTCGTCCCAGTCGACGAACGTGATCGCCGTACCCTTGGCGCCCGCGCGGCCCGTACGGCCGACGCGGTGCAGATACGTCTTCTCGTCCTCGGGCGTCTGGTAGTTCACGACATGGGTCACGCCCTCGACGTCGATGCCGCGCGCGGCGACGTCGGTGCAGACCAGGACGTCGACCTTGCCGTTGCGGAACGCGCGCAGCGCCTGCTCGCGGGCGCCCTGGCCGAGGTCGCCGTGGACCGCGCCGGAGGCGAAACCGCGCCGCTGCAGCTGCTCGGCGATGTCCGCCGCCGTCCGCTTCGTACGGCAGAAGATCATCGCCAGTCCACGGCCCTCGGCCTGCAGGATGCGGGCGACCATCTCCGGCTTGTCCATGGAGTGACCGCGGTACACGAACTGCTTGATGTTCGCGACCGTCGCGCCCTCGTCGTCCGGCGCGGTGGCGCGGATGTGCGTGGGCCGGGACATGTAGCGGCGCGCGAGGCCGATGACCGCGCCCGGCATGGTCGCCGAGAACAGCATGGTCTGGCGCCGGACCGGCAGCATGTCGATGATCTTCTCGACGTCGGGCAGGAAGCCCAGGTCGAGCATCTCGTCGGCCTCGTCGAGGACCAGGCACTTGACGTGCTTGAGGTTCAGCTTCTTCTGGCCCGCGAGGTCGAGCAGCCGGCCCGGGGTGCCGACGACCACGTCGACGCCCTTCTTCAGGGCCTCCACCTGGGGCTCGTAGGCCCGGCCGCCGTAGATCGCGAGCACCCGCACGTTACGGACCTTGCCCGCGGTCAGCAGGTCGTTGGTGACCTGGGTGCACAGCTCGCGCGTGGGGACGACGACGAGCGCCTGCGGGGCGTCGGTGAGGGATTCGGGGGTGGCGCGTCCGGCCTCGACGTCGGCGGGGACGGTGACGCGCTCGAGGAGCGGAAGACCGAAGCCCAGCGTCTTGCCGGTGCCGGTCTTGGCCTGGCCGATGACGTCCGTGCCGGAAAGGGCGACGGGGAGCGTCATCTCCTGGATGGGGAAGGGAGTGATGATGCCGACGGCCTCCAGGGCCTCGGCGGTCTCGGGGAGGATCCCGAGGTCTCGAAACGTCGTAGTCAGGGTCATGCCTCTTCTGTGTGCGCGGCGCGAGGCGAGCGCGGGGGTCATGTGCGACCGTGCCGGGGACGTCGGCTGCCGTACGGGCGAGCCACTCAAGGCAAGCCGTATGACACGGGACCTCTGCCGACGCTCTAGCGCTCGTACCGCTGAGGGTGTCCCTCCGGTCGTCGTACGTACTGCGCCGTACGGCCAGGGAGGGCTGTCGGGTCGGAGCCGATCGGGCCACCGACCGGGCATCCTCATGCTGCGCCCTGTTCGAAGACGTCGACCACCGTCGACGCACTCTGGTAGGCGCTTTACCACCATACCCCGGATTCGCGCACATGCGATGGCCGATTTGGTCACGTCATGGTGGTCACACTGATCGGCCGTGACCTTCCGATGCCACGCGAGCGGGCTATTGTGCGCCTCATGACTAGCTCTGACAAGCCTGAAAACGCGTCCGCTGCCTCCGCCGAACCCACCGGTGTCGCCGCCCAGGACTGGGCGCAGGCCTCCGCCGACCCGCAGTACCGCGCCGCCGTCGTGGATCTGCTCGGCGCGCTCGCGTACGGGGAGCTGGCGGCGTTCGAGCGGCTCGCGGAGGACGCGAAGCTCGCGCCGACCCTCGCGGACAAGGCGGAGCTGGCGAAGATGGCCTCGGCCGAGTTCCACCACTTCGAGCGGCTGCGGGACCGGCTGACCGAGATCGGCGAGGAGCCGACGGCCGCGATGGACCCGTTCGTCGCCGCGCTCGACGGCTTCCACAAGCAGACCGCGCCCTCGGACTGGCTGGAGGGCCTGGTCAAGGCGTACGTCGGCGACTCGATCGCGAGCGACTTCTACCGGGAGGTCGCGGCACGCCTCGACTCCGACACACGTGAGCTCGTCCTCGCCGTCCTGGACGACACCGGGCACGCCGGGTTCGCGGTGGAGAAGGTGCGGGCCGCCATCGACGCCGACCCGCGGGTCGGGGGCCGGCTGGCGCTGTGGGCGCGGCGGCTGATGGGCGAGGCGCTGTCGCAGTCCCAGCGGGTCGTCGCCGACCGGGACGCGCTGTCCACGATGCTCGTGGGCGGGGTTGCCGACGGGTTCGATCTCGCCGAGGTCGGCAAGATGTTCTCGCGGATCACCGAGGCGCACACCAAGCGGATGGCTGCACTGGGCCTCGCGGCCTGAGAAGCGGTGCGCTCCGTGGGGGTGCGGGGACGCTCGCGGCTGCGGGTGCGTCGTGGCTTGTCGCGCCACGCGGCGGAGCCGCACATCAAACGCAGCCCCGCGCCCCTTGGGTGTCGCCGCTCGCCCCTCCGGAAAGGCGCGGTTGCTACGCCGTCGCTGATCGGCGCAGGCGGGCTGACGGGCGCAGGAGCAGGGACAGGGACGCCGCCGAGATGATCGCGGCGCCCAGCAGGCTCAGCCAGGCGGTGCCGGGGCCGAGGGCGGTGTGCGTGACGAAGTCGCCGAAGAGGGCGCCGGCGACGCCCGTGCAGAGCACCAGCGGGCGGGCCGGCAGGCGGTGGGACAGGCGGTACGACGCCGCCCAGGCGAGGACGAGACCGAGCACAGCGGATCCAAGCGCTTCCAGGATCATCTCCAGGTCCCTCCCACGGCACGTCTGCCCTTGACGGTCGTAGCCCGTCATACCCGTGACCTGCGGAGTGCAATCCTCCGCTATGGAGGAGTTGTGCTCCATCTGTGTGCCTCGCTCATACAGAAGGGCCCGGCGGCTCGCGGCCGCCGGGCCCTTGTGCATGACGTCGCCTACAGCGCGCCGAACCCCACCTTGCGCACGGTCGGCTCGCCGATCTCCACGTACGCCAGGCGGTCCGTCGGCACCAGGACCTTGCGGCCCTTCTCGTCCTGGAGGGTCAGCAGCTGCGTCTTGCCGGACAGCGCCTCGGACACCAGGCGCTCGACCTCCTCGACGCTCTGACCGCTCTCCAGAACGATCTCGCGGGGCGCGTACTGCACGCCGATCTTGACCTCCACGGCTATGTCCCTCCGACGGTCAGTGATGTGCGCGATCTTCCGCGCCGTACCCAGCACACATTAGCCCGGTGACAGGACCCGCACGCTGCCGACCGGAACGCCGTCAGCGAACAGCGCACGGGAACAAACGGCCGTCAGTGGTGTTCGGCGCCGTGCAGCGGGAAGCCTGCGATGCCCCGCCAGGCCAGCGAGGTCAGCAGCTGCACCGCCTGGTCGCGCGGCACGCTGCGGTCGCTGTGCAGCCAGGAACGGGCCACCACCTGGGCGAGACCGCCGAGGCCGGAGGCGAGCAGCATCGACTCCGCGCGCGACAGGCCCGTGTCCTCGGCGATGACGTCGCAGATCGCCTCGGCGCAGTCGTTGGTGACCTTGTCGACGCGCTCGCGGACCGCGGGCTCGTTCGTCAGGTCCGACTCGAACACCAGCCGGAAGGCGCCGCCGTCGTCCTCGACGTAGGCGAAGTAGGCGTCCATGGTCGCCCGGACGCGCTGCTTGTTGTCCGTCGTCGACGCCAGCGCGTTGCGCACGGACTGGATCAGCGACTCGCAGTGCTGGTCCAGCAGCGCGAGGTAGAGGTCGAGCTTGCCGGGAAAGTGCTGGTAGAGCACGGGCTTGCTCACGCCGGCCCGCTCGGCGATGTCGTCCATCGCCGCCGCGTGGTACCCCTGCGCGACGAAAACCTCCTGGGCGGCGCCCAGCAGCTGGTTCCGTCGGGCTCGGCGCGGCAGACGGGTGCCACGCGGGCGGGCCGCCTCAGTTTGCTCGATGGCTGTCACGCCGCCTCCCAAAGTCGTCCATATCGCGGTGTCAGCCGCGCGGCCATCGTACTTTTCGGTAACCGTGGTGTGCGCGGTGCGAGCGCAGAATTTCACGTACCGGACGGCGACGAAAGCTGCAGTCGGGCTCCCCGCGAAGTGCAGCGGGCTCTTCGTGCGGCCCGCGGGAGTCCGGCGAGGTCAGCGGTAGTCGTCCTCGTCGAGCGAGACCACTCGCGCCTGTTCGACCAGATCGGCCTCGTTCGCGCGGTCCGAATCCACGCCTGTCAGGGGGTCGTCGCGGTCCGGCTTGATGTCGGCGTGCTGCTCGGCGGCGTCCACCTCGTTGGCTTCGACGTCGATCTCAGGGGCCGTTTCGGCCTCCAGGTCCTCGATCGTGTCGGGTTCGGTGGGGTCATAGGCCATGGTGGGCTCCCTTCCTACGAACATCCCTGGAAACAGCAGGGGCCACATGCGGGTGCCCTCTGTACGAGCCTAGGAGACGGCGCAACCGGATGCCATGCCGTCCCGCCCGTTCTCAGCGGACCGGCTCGGTTCCGGTTCACTCGTGACCCGTGGGTCACTCTGTGACGCCGAACACATGAACCGGGACGTGATCACCTCGTAACATTGCCGCATGTCTTCGACCGAGTCGCCGTCTGTGCCGGCCGCCAGTGTGCTTCCGAGGGTGGCGCCCGTCCGGGTCGGCGAGGGCGAGCGGCTGCGGTCCGTGGGGCTGCCCGGGGTCACCCTCTCGATCCGGTCCCGCCGTCCCACGCGCGAGGGCCTGCCGTCCGCGCTGTACATCCACGGGCTCGGCGGATCCTCGCAGAACTGGTCGTCGCTGATGGCCGAGCTGGACGGCGTCGTCGACAGCGAGGCGGTCGACCTGCCGGGCTTCGGCGACTCCCCGCCCCCGGACGACGGGAACTACTCCGTCACCGGGCACGCGCGCGCGGTGATCCGCTATCTCGACGCCGCCGGCCGCGGCCCCGTCCATCTGTTCGGCAACTCGCTCGGCGGCGCGGTCACCACACGCGTGGCGGCCGTACGCCCCGACCTCGTCCGTACACTCACGCTCGTGTCGCCTGCCCTGCCCGAGCTACGCATCCAGCGCACCGCGGCGCCGACCGCACTGCTCGGCATGCCCGGTGTCGCCGCCCTGTTCACCCGGCTCACCAAGGAGTGGACGGCCGAGCAGCGAGTGCGCGGTGTCCTGGCGCTCTGCTACGGCGACCCCGGGCAGGTGTCGCCCGAGGCGTTCCAGCACGCCGTGGAGGAACTGGAGCGGCGGCTGCAGCTGCCGTACTTCTGGGACGCGATGGCCCGTTCCGCGCGTGGCATCGTCAACGCCTACACGCTCGGCGGACAGCACGGTCTGTGGCGCCAGGCCGAGCGGGTGCTCGCGCCGACCCTGCTGATCTACGGCGGGCGCGACCAGCTGGTCGGCTTCCGCATGGCCCGCCGGGCCGCCCGCGCCTTCCGCGACTCGCGCCTGCTGTCCCTGCCGGACGCCGGGCACGTGGCGATGATGGAGTACCCGGACGTGGTGGCCACCGCGTTCCGGGAACTCCTCGCGGAGACCGGGGACGCCGGCACCGACTCGGGCACGGGGAGCTGAGGCCGGCGTGGGACGCCACAGCCGCCGCGGCCCGTCTCCCAAGGGCGACTCCGCGGACGCAACCGCCGCCAGGCGGACGAGCAGTACCCGAGGCGTGCAGCCACTGCTGCCCGGCCAGCGCCAGGCACCGCCGAGCGAGACCGGCTCCGGTGCCGGGTTCCCGCCGCCCGACCCGCAAGAACCGCCGACGTTCGTCCCCTCCAGCCCGCCTGCGCATGGTGAGCCGCGGTTCGCGGAGGGGAGTCTGGTGCATGGTGTGCCGCCGTT
Source organism: Streptomyces sp. NPDC052107 (assembly GCF_040680215.1). Taxonomy (NCBI): domain Bacteria; kingdom Bacillati; phylum Actinomycetota; class Actinomycetes; order Kitasatosporales; family Streptomycetaceae; genus Streptomyces; species Streptomyces sp. NPDC052107. The sequence continues at coordinate 56,429 of NZ_JBFAWG010000041.1, read as the reverse complement.
CGCGGAGGGGACTCCGGCGCGTGGTGTGCCCCGCCTGCCCGATGGGACGCCCGCGCGGGGCGTCCCTGGGCTTCCGGACGGCGCGCCTGCGCACGGTTTCCTCAGACTTCCGGACGGCACGCCTGCGCGTGGTGTGCCCCGCCTGCCCGATGGGACGCCGGTGCGCGGTGGCCCTCGGCTTCCGGACGGCCCGCCTGCGCGTGGTGTCCCGAGGTTCCCTGACGGGACGCCGGCCCAGGGTGTGCCGCGGTTCGGCGAGGGGACTCCGGCGCGCGGTGTGCCCCGCCTGCCCGATGGGACGCCGGTGCGCGGTGTCCCTGGGCTTCCGGACGGCGCGCCTGCGCACGGTTTCCTCAGACTTCCGGACGGCACGCCTGTGCACGGTGTGCCCCGGTTTCCCGACGGGACGCCCGCGCGCGGCGTTCCCAGGCTTCCCGACGGCACCCCTGCGCACGGTGTGCCCCGTCTGCCCGATGGGACCCCCGCGCACGGTGTCCCCCGACTTCGTGAGGGCGCTCCCGCTCGTGGTGGGCACCCCGAGCAGCGGGAAGCCGGTGGGGGTTGGGGTGAGTTCGCGGGGGCGGCCGGGCCCGGTGCCGTGCTTCCGCGGCAGCGGCCGGGCGGCCCGGGGGCCGGGTCCGGGCCCCGGCAGGAGTACCTCGACGCCTTCGCCGTCGGGCGCGCCGGTGGCGTCGGCCTCGATGACGACATCGACGTCTTCGCGCCCCGCACGGGGAAGCCTCGCCCCGCCGAAGAACACCCGGCCGAGGCGCCGGAGGCGGACGCCGACGACGCACCCCCGGCCGGCCCGCCCGCGCAGCACCCCGTCGGCCTGCCCGCGCAGCGCTCCGGCGGCAAGGGGCGGGCCTTCACCGGAATCGCGGCGGCCGCCGTCACCACCGTGCTCGCGGTGGTCGTCGCCGGTCAGGTGAGCGGGGCGCACCGCGACGGCGAACAGTCGAGCTCCGCCACCGACCAGGCCCGGGACGCACGCACCCCCGGAGCCGAGGCCCCGTCCGCCTCGCCCGGCACGGTCACGCTGTCGTACGAGCAGAAGATGGACCGGACGTACCCGCTCAGCGCCACGCTGAAGGGCTCGGGGAAGTTCGAGACCGTGCCCGGTTTCGCCAAGGCGCCCGGCAAGGGGCAGAAGTACACCTACCGTGTGGACATCGAGCAGGGACTCGGCCTGGACGGCGAACTGTTCGCCGAGGCCGTGCAGAAGACCTTGAACGACGACCGCAGTTGGGCCCACGACGGCGCCCGTACCTTCGAGCGGATCTCCTCCGGCAAGCCCGACTTCGTGATCACGCTGGCCAGCCCCGGTACGACCGCCAAGTGGTGCGCCAAGTCCGGGCTCGACACCGCCGAGGACAACGTCTCCTGCGACTCGGCCGCCACCGAACGAGTGATGATCAATGCATACAGGTGGGCCGAGGGCAGCAAGACATATGGGGACAAAATCCACGCCTACCGGCAGATGTTGATCAATCACGAGGTCGGTCACCGGCTCGGCCACGGCCACGTGACGTGCCAGAAAGACGGCGAACTCGCCCCCGTCATGCAGCAGCAGACCAAGTTCCTCGACCATGACGGAATCCACTGCCTGCCCAACCCTTGGCCCTATCCCGCGAGTTGACAGGTGCCGCTTATGTCACATTGACATGAGCTGCAAGTTCGTTCATATTTCTGCCCATGTGGTCTAGTCATGCCGTCCGTGAGAGCGCAGCCATCGAGCTGGCGCTCATCGGCGTGACCGCACTCTGCGTGGCCGACATCCACTGTCACTGACGCCGCCCTCTGGCGTTCGCGTCGCGACCCTTTTCCTCCTTATTGCGTCCGTGCGTGAGTCACGGATCGAGTCATGGATTTTCGACGACCCGACGCCAGGGCTGACGTTTGCCCGTAATCGTCTCACTTCTTGTCTATCAGTCTCAGCATTCGAGAGGTCGTCATTCCGATGCGTCAACCGTCCGTCATAGCGCGCCGCGTGGCAGCGGCATCCGTCAGCCTGGTCGTGGCAGCGGGCGCCGCCGCCTGCGGCCCGAAGGACAACGATGCCAAGGGCTCCGGTGGCGACTCCACGCCCCACAAGGGCGGCACCCTCACGGTGCTGAACTCCGAGCCGCAGACCGACTTCGACCCGGCCCGCCTCTACACCTCCGGCGGCGGAAACGTCCCTTCGCTGGTCTTCCGCACCCTCACCACGCGCAACCGTGAGAACGGCGCGGCCGGCGCCAAGGTCGTCCCCGACCTCGCCACCGACACCGGGCGCCCCAACAAGGACGCGACCGTGTGGACGTACACCCTGAAGGAGGGCCTCAAGTACGAGGACGGCACCCCGATCACCTCGGCCGACATCAAGTACGGCATCGAGCGCTCCTTCGCCCCCGAACTCTCCGGTGGCGCGCCCTACCTGAGGGACTGGCTGGTCGGCGCGGCCGACTACCAGGGGCCCTACAAGGACAAGAAGGGGCTCTCGGCGATCGAGACGCCGGACGCGCGGACCATCGTCTTCCACCTGAACAAGCCCGAGGGCGAGTTCCCGTTCCTCGCCACGCAGACGCAGTTCACCCCGGTGCCCAAGAGCAAGGACAACGGCACCAAGTACGAGGAGCACCCGATCTCGTCCGGCCCGTACAAGGTCGTCAAGAACGAGAACGACGGCGAGCACGTGGTCCTTACGCGCAACAAGTACTGGTCGGCGGGTGTCGACGACCAGCGCAAGGCCTACCCGGACACGATCGACGTCCGTTCCGGGCTCGACTCGTCCGTGATCAACCAGCGGCTGTCCGCGTCTCAGGGTACGGACGCGGCCGCGGTCACCACGGACACCAACCTCGGTCCGGCCGAGCTCGCCAAGGTCAGCGGCGACAAGGAACTGGCCGCGCGCGTCGGCACCGGCCACTTCGGCTACACCAACTACATCGCCTTCAACCCGACCGTGAAGCCCTTCGACAATCCGAAGGTGCGGCAGGCGATCGCCTACGCCGTCGACCGGTCCTCGGTGGTCAACGCGGCAGGCGGCAGCGCGCTCGCCGAGTCCGCCACCACCTTCCTGCCCAACCAGAAGTCCTTTGGCTACACGCCGTACGACCCGTTCCCGGCCGGTGCGTCCGGCAACCCGGCCAAGGCCAAGGAGCTGCTCGCCCAGGCCGGCTACAAGAACGGGCTCACCATCACGCTGACCCACTCCAACGCCAAGGACTTCGAGACCAGCCCGGAGATCGCCACCGCCATCCAGGACGCGCTCAAGAAGGCCGGCATCACGGTCAAGCTGCAGGGCCTGGAGGACAACGACTACCGGGACAAGATCCACGGTGTGAAGACCGAGCCCGGCTTCTTCCTCGCGCACTGGGGTGCCGACTGGCCCTCCGGCGGTCCCTTCCTGGCCCCGATCTTCGATGGCCGGCAGATCGTCAAGGACGGCGCGAACTTCAACACGGGCCTGCTCAACGACAAGTCGGTCAATGCCGAGATTGACGCGATCAACAAGTTGACCGACCTCGGCGCCGCCGCCAAGCGCTGGGGTGCACTGGACGAGAAGATCGGCGAGAAGGCCCTCGTCGTGCCGCTGTTCCACCCGGTCTACAAGCGCCTGTACGGCAAGGACGTCAAGAACATCGTCATCAGCGACTGGACCGGCGTGCTGGACATCTCCCAGGTCGCGGTGAAGTAGCGACGTGAGCGAGGCACTCGTCGCCGTCGAGGCCGCCGGGACGGACGCTTCCGTCCCGGAGGCCTCGGGGGCCCGTCAGTTCTGGCGGAGGCTGCGCGCGCAGCGCGCCGCCCTGGTCGCCGCGGCCGTCGTCGCGCTGCTCGTCCTGGTCGCGCTCGCCGCGCCGCTGCTCACCGCTCTGGAGGGCCAGGACCCCACCACGTACCACCCGTCCCTGATCGACTCCGCGCGCGGGGGCGTGCCCACCGGCTCCATCGGCGGTATCAGCGCCGACCACTGGCTGGGCGTCGAACCGCAGACCGGCCGCGACCTGTTCGCCCGCCTGGTGTACGGGGCGCGGGTGTCGCTGGGCGTCGCGCTCGCGGCCACGGTGGTGCAGGTCGCCATCGGGGTGGCGGTCGGTGTGGGCGCCGCGCTCGGCAACCGATGGGTTGATCAGCTGTTGAGCCGCGCCACGGACATCATCGTCTCGATGCCGTTGATGATCATGTCGTTGGCCCTGCTGGCGATCGTGCCGTCGAGCTTCCCGCGGCCCGTGCTGGTCACCCTGGTCATCGGCCTGATCGCCTGGGGCAACATCGCGAAGATCGTGCGGGCCCAGACACTCTCCCTCAAGGGGCTCGACTACGTCGCCGCCGCCCGGCTGAGCGGCTGGGGCGCCTGGCGGATCGCCCGTCGCGAACTGCTGCCCGGCCTCGCCGCGCCCGTCATCACGTACGCCGCGCTGCTGGTACCCACGAACATCTCCGTCGAGGCGGCGCTGTCCTTCCTCGGCGTCGGCGTGAAGCCGCCCACCCCGTCCTGGGGACAGATGCTGACCGCCGCTGACGTCTGGTACCAGGCCGCGCCCCAGTACCTGCTGCTGCCGGCCGGCGCCCTGTTCATCACCGTCCTGGCCCTCACCGTCCTCGGCGACGGCGTGCGCACCGCCCTCGACCCGCGCGCCGCCTCCCGCCTGCGCGTCGGCACCGGCCGCAAGGACGACAGGGGCGCCGAGGACGCCAAAAGCGCCAAGAGCGACAAGGAGGCGACCGCATGAGCGGCCTCGGCGGCTTCCTGCTGCGCCGCGCCGTCGGCGTGGTGATCACCCTGCTCGCCATCTCGTTGATCGTCTACGTCGTCTTCTACGTCACCCCCGGCAACGTCGCCCAGATCACCTGCGGCCCGCGCTGCTCACCGGAACAGGTGCACCAGGTCGCCCAGCAACTGAAGCTCGGCGACCCCCTCTACCTGCGCTACTGGCACTTCCTGGAAGGGCTCTTCGTCGGCCAGGACTTCTCCACGGGCACCGCGGTCGAGCACTGCGCCGCGCCCTGCCTGGGGCAGTCGTACCAGACCGATCAGCAGGTCCTGGACATCATCCTGACCAAGCTGCCGGTCAGCCTGTCACTGGTCCTCGGCGCGATGGTGGTGTGGCTCGTCCTCGGCATCGGCAGCGGAGTGCTGTCCGCATGGCGGCGCGGCCGTATCTCCGAGCGCGTGCTGACCGCGATCACCCTCGCGGGCACGGCCACGCCCGTCTTCGTCATCGGCCTGGTGCTGATGATCGTCGTCTGCGGCGAACTGCAGCTGCTGCCCTTCCCGCAGTACGTGAACTTCTCGGACGATCCCGAGCAATGGGCGTGGAATCTGCTGCTGCCCTGGCTCTCGCTCGCCCTGATCGAGGCGGCGGCCTTCGCCCGCCTCACCCGCGCCGCCATGCTGGAGACCCTCGCCGAGGACCACATCCGCACCTTCCGGGCGTACGGCGTCGCGGAGCGCTCCATCGTCGGCCGGCACGCCCTGCGCGGCGCCCTGGCACCCGTGATCGCGCTGAACGCCAACAACGTCGGCTCGGCCGTCGGCGGTGCCGTCCTCACCGAGACCCTCTTCGGGCTGCCCGGCATCGGCCAGGAGCTGGTGCACGCGGTGAAGGTCGTGGACCTGCCGGTGGTCGTCGGCATGGTCCTGGTCATCGGCTTCTTCGTGGTCCTCGCCAACGCCGTCGCGGACGTCCTGTACGCCGTGGCCGACCGACGGGTGGTACTCCAATGAGCCTGGTGGAAGTCACGGACCTGACCGTCGAGTTCGGCGCGCTGCGGGCCGTGGACGGACTCTCCTTCAGCCTGCCGAAGGGTGCCGCGCTGGCCTTGGTCGGCGAATCCGGCTCCGGCAAGTCCACGGTCGCGGGCGCCCTGCTGGGCCTGCACCGCGGCACCGGAGCCCGGGTCACCGGCTCGGTCCGCGTCGCCGGCACCGACGTACAGGCGGCCCCGGACGAGGAGCTGCGGCGGCTGCGCGGCGCCAAGGCCGCCATGGTCTTCCAGGACCCGCTGTCCTCGCTGGACCCGTACTACGCGATCGGCGACCAGATCGCCGAGGTCCACCGCGTGCACACGCGCGTGTCGCGTCGTGCCGCACGCGCGCGTGCCGTGGAGGTGCTGGACCGGGTGGGAATTCCGGACGCGGCACGGCGGTCCCGGTCGCGCCCGCACGAGTTCAGCGGCGGCATGCGGCAGCGCGCCCTCATCGCCATGGCCCTCGCCTGCGAGCCGGACCTGCTGATCGCCGACGAGCCGACCACCGCTCTCGACGTCACCGTCCAGGCCCAGATCCTCGACCTGCTGCACACGCTGCGCGAGGAGACCGGCATGGGCCTGCTGCTCGTCACCCATGACGTGGGCGTGGCCGCCGAGAGCGTGGACGACATCCTCGTCATGCGGCACGGCAGGGTCGTCGAGCAGGGCCCGGTCGGCACGGTCCTCGCGGCGCCCACCGCGACGTACACCCGGCAACTCCTCGACGCCGTCCCGCGTGTGGACACCCGCCGCACCGGCTCCCGGGCCTCCGACGAGGTCGTGCTGGAGGCCAACGGGGTGCGGCGTGAGTTCGGGCGAGGCAAGCGGGCGTTCGCGGCCGTGGACGACGTCTCGCTGACCGTTCGCCGAGGCGAGACGCTCGGCGTGGTCGGCGAGAGCGGCAGCGGCAAGACCACGCTCGGCCGGATGCTGGTCGGGCTGCTGGAGCCGACCGCCGGCGCGATCCGCTCCCAGGGGCGCCCGCACACCGGCGTGAACCCGGCCGTCCAGATGGTCTTCCAGGATCCCGTCTCCTCCCTCAACCCGCGTCGCAGCGTGGGCGAGTCCATCGCCGACCCGCTCCGCGCGCGTGGGGACCACGACGAGGAGCGCATCCGGGGACGCGTGACGGAACTGCTGGAGCGCGTGGGGCTTGAAAGGGCGCACTACGACCGCTACCCGCACGAGTTCAGCGGCGGCCAGCGCCAGCGCATCGGCATCGCCCGGGCGCTCGCCGCCGACCCGCGCGTCATCGTCTGCGACGAGCCGGTCTCCGCGCTCGACGTCACCACACAGGCCCAGGTGGTCGAACTGCTCGGCGAACTCCAGCGGGAACTCGGCCTCGCGCTGGTCTTCATCGCCCACGACCTCGCCGTCGTACGGCAGGTCAGCGACCGGGTCGCGGTGATGCGCCAGGGCCGGGTCGTCGAGTACGGGCCCGCCGACGAGGTGTACGACAGCCCGCGCGAGCCGTACACCAGGCAGCTCCTGGCCGCCGTACCGGCGCTCGACCCGGAGTTGGCGGCACAGCGGCGCGAGGCGCGAGGCGAACCGGCCGTGGCGTAACGTTTCGTGCACGGTTGATCGCCCTGTGAGGCCTTAGCGCGGCCGAACGCTACCCGCACGCGAAAGTTACGGCCGTTCACCCCTTTTGGTGGCGCGATGGACAACCGTCCGTCGCGCCACCGCCTTGTCCCCTTACGTTCGTCCCGCTGCGAGCCGCCGAACGGCGGCTCACCGGACGGAGATCGGGGGTGCACGCGTGCGCATCGGACTGCTTACGGAAGGTGGCTACCCGTATGTGAGCGGTGACGCCGGACTCTGGTGCGACCGGCTCGTGCGCGGGCTCGACCAGCACGAGTTCGACATCTACGCGCTCAGCCGCAGCCGGCACCAGGAGGACGACGGCTGGGTCGCGCTCCCACCGCAGGTCAGCCGGGTGCGTACGGCGCCGGTGTGGACGGCCGAGGACGACGGGGTCGCCTACGGACGGCGCACGCGCCGGCGCTTCACCGAGTGCTACGGCGAACTGGTCGCCGCTACGTGCGCCGGAGCCGACCCGGTGTCCGGGGGCGGGTCCACCGACATGGCGGACCGTTTCGGCAGCGCGCTGTACGAACTCGCCGAACTCGCCCGCGAGGAGGGCGGACTGGTCGGCGCGCTGCGCTCGGACGCCGCCGTACGCACCCTCGAACGTGCTTGCCGCGCCCCCGGCGCGCTGCGCACGGCGCGCGAGGCGCGCGTACCCGATCTGCTCACCGTCACCGCACACCTCGAACGCGCCCTGCGCCCGCTCTCCCTCGACTGGTACGGCGACGAGGACCTCGGCGCGGCCGACCTCTGCCACGCCGCCGCCGGCGGCCCCGCCGCCCTCCCCGGGCTGCTCGCCCGGCACTTCTGCGAGGTGCCGCTGCTCGTCACCGAGTACGGCGTGCAGCTCCGCTCGCACTACCTGGCCCTCGGCCCCGACACCGCCACCCCCGCCGTACGCGCGCTGCTCGGCGCCTTTCACGGCAGGCTCGCCGCCGAGGTCTACCAGCGCGCCGAGGTCCTCACCCCCGGCAACGCCCACGCCCGTCGCTGGCAGGAACGGTGCGGCGCCGACCGGGCCCGGATCCGCACGGTCTACCCGGGCATGGAGGCCACCCGCTTCGCGGAGGTCGGCGAGGCCCCGGACCGCGCCGATCCCGGCACTCTGGTCTGGGTCGGGCGCGTCGAACCCGCCAAGGACCTGATCTCGCTGCTGCACGCCTTCGCCGAGGTCCGCAAGGAGGAGCCCAAGGCGCGCCTCAGGATCGTCGGCGCGCCCTCCGGACCCGAGGGCGCGGCCTACCTCGGTCACTGCCGGGCGCTCGCCGCGCAGCTCTTCCCGGACGAGGCGGAGGGTGTGCACGCCGTCGGCGACAACCCCGTCTCCTTCGAGGAGATCGGCGACCCGGAGGCCCCCACGCTGCCCGAGGTGTACGCGGCCGGCGCGGTCGTCGTGCTGTCGAGCGTGGTCGAGGGCTTCCCGATCGGCCTGATCGAGGCCATGTTCTGCGGCCGGGCCACGGTGTCCACCGACGTCGGCGCGGTGGTGGAGGTCATCGGCGGCACGGGGCTCGTCGTGCCCCCGCGCAATCCACGGGCACTCGCCGAGGCGTGCGTGGCGCTGCTGCGCGATACCGAGCGCCGTGAGCGCCTCGGCGCCGCCGCGCGCGCCCGCGCGCTCGAACTGTTCACCGTCGAGCAGAACATCGCGGCATTTCACGGCATTTACCTGCAGATCGTCTCGCGCTGCCCGGTCCGCCGCGTCGTCCTCGACGAGGCCGGCGAACCCCTGCCGTTCGCCACGCCCGCCGAGTCCCACGTCCCCGGCCGCTGGACCGGCACCACGGCCCGCGTCCTGCCCCGGACCGCCCCCAACTGGGCCACGGCCCCACCGGTACGCGCGACACGACTGGCCGCCGCGGAGGGGGCGTGATGACCACACGGGACGACCGCACGGGTGCGGACCGCACGGGCGGAGACGGCACCGGGGTGAGGGACGAGCTGACCGAACGGAGCACGCCGGGGGACCTCGGCTCATCGGGCACGGGGGTGCCGGGTGGGCTGGGAGACGAGGATTCTGCTGCGGGGGTGCCGAAGGCGCTGAGCGGGTTGGGCGTGCGGGGCGTCGGGGGGTCTGGGGAGGCGGAGGGCCTGGGTTCGGCCGCCGGGGCGCCGGAGGGGCTGAGTGGGCTGGGCGCGCGGCCGGGCTCGGCTGCCGGGAGTTCGAGGGAGCCGGGCGGGCTGGGCACCGGCGTGTCGGAAGGGGCGGCCGGCTCGGGTTCGGCTGTCGTGGCGGGGGCTTCTGATGACGGTGGTCTGGTGGCGAGTGCGGTGGGCGGGCTGGATCGGCCCGGGATGCCCAGCGCCGCTGAGCCTTGGGACTCGCGGTCGGGGGAGTGGTTCGAGGCAGAGCGGGGCGGTGCGCAGGGCCTGTTCGGCGAGGACTCGTCGGCGCCGTCCGCCTCCGTGCGCGGTGTGTCAGGCTCAGCCGACGTCGCCGAGCCGGACGGGGGGCCGGGGCGCCCCGTAGCGCTCGCCGCGGGGGCCTTGACCCAGGCGGCGCCGGACAACTCCCGGTCCGGCGAAGGGGAGTCGGGCAAGGGGCGCGTCGCCGCGCCTCGGCGTGGAGCCGCCGACCCCGTGAAAGCCCTGCTGCACCGGCACCGTGAGCTGTGCGAGCGGGCCGTGGACCCGTTGGAGATCGCAGCCGGGCTGGAGGCGCACGGCGTCACCGAGCGGACCGCCGCCCGCTTCCGCCACCGCGATGTCTTCTCCCTCGCCGAGGAGCTGTACGCGCGCGTGCCGCGAGGCGGTGAGCGGGGCCCGGAGTCCGCGCCCCCGCCCGTCCCCCGCGTGCGCGCGGACTGGGTCCTGCTCACCCTCCTGCCCGGCACCCTCGGTGCGGCCACCGTGGCCGGACTGCGCCTCACTCACGGCCAACCCCGCCTCGTGGTCGCCGCCGTCGGCATCCTCGCCGTAGCCCTCGCCACGCGTGCCGCACTGCGCCGCGGGCCCCTCGCCGGTCCGCCCGGCACGCACGCGTGGCGCACGAACGGCACGCGCGCGTGGACCCTGTGGCTGCTCGGGTACGCCCTCCTCGGCGACGGTCTGCTCCACGCCGTCGTGACCGGTGGCCCCGATGCCCTGCCGACCGGCGCCCCGGACGGCCCCTGGCCCACGGCCGTCGCGCCCGTCCTGGCCCTCACCGTGGCCTGCGCCCCGGCGGCCTGGTGCGCCCACCTGCTCGGCGCGGGCGCCCGCCGCAGGCTCGCCGGCAGCCGGGGTCTGGAGGACTTCACGGCCGCCGCCAAACCGTTGCTGTTCGCCACGTCCGCCCTGTTCCTGGGCGCGCTCACCGCCCTGCTCCTGGTGTGCGGCACCGTCCTGCACGACTCCGTGGCCTATCCACAGGCCCTCGCCCTGGGCGCCCTGCTGCTGTTCGCCCGCCTGCTCACCGTGCACGGCCATCGGCACGCCCCGGCCGTGGCGCTCGGTGCCGCGGCGGCAACGGAGGCGGTGTCCCTCGCCCTGCCGCTGGCCGGAAGGCTGCCGGGCTGTGCCGTCCTGTCGGCGCCCGTACGGGCCCTCGTGGCGGCCTGGGGCGAGGCCGCCGTCCCGGCCCTCGCCTGCGGCACGGCCGCGCTGGCCCTGTTTTTCCACGCCGGCCGCACCCTCACCCAGGCCTCGGCGCACGCGCCCACGGGAGCCCCCGAGTGAATCTTCCGCCGCCGGCCCGAACCGCCGCCGGAGGCGAACGCACCACCTCTTTTTGAAGGAGACCACCAGATGACCACCTCCCGACCCGGAGCGTCCGGAGCCCCCGGAACCTCCGGCGCGTCCGCAGCAGTCGCAGCCGCGGATGCACAAGGCGGGACCGCCGGAGCCGGAGTCCGGGAAACCACCGGATCGGCCGTCACCGTGAGCGCGGGCGGACCCACCGCACCCTCCTGGCCCAGCGCACACCAGTGGCCCACGGCACCTGTCCGCCCCGCCGGTCGCAGCAACGCCAGTCACATCGGCCCCGCCGGTCACGCCGGCGTCCACACCACGGGAGCCGCGCGATGAGAGTCCTGCTGATCGGAGCCAACGGATACATCGGCCGCTTCGTCGCCGACCGCCTGCTCGCCGACCCGGCCGTCCAGCTCACCGCGCTCGGCCGCGGCGACGACGCCGACGTCCGCTTCGACCTCGCCACCGGCAGCCCCGGCGCACTCACCCGCTTCCTGGACGCGGTCCACCCCGGGGTCGTCATCAACTGCGCCGGCGCCATCCGCGGCGGCGCCCGCGAACTGACCCGGCACAACACCGTGGCCGTAGCCACCATCTGCGAGGCCCTGCGCCGCAGCGGCTGCGGGGCCCGTCTGGTGCAGATCGGGTGCAGCTCCGAGTACGGGCCGAGCCAGCCCGGCTCCTCCACCGCCGAGGACGCCGTACCGCGTCCCGGAGGCCCGTACGGCGTGAGCAAGCTCGCCGCGACCGAGCTGGTTCTCGGTTCCGGACTGGACGCCGTCGTGCTGCGGGTCTTCTCCCCGGCCGGCCCTGGCACCCCGGCCGGCTCCCCGCTGGGCCGGCTCGCCGAGGCGATGCGGCGCGCGATGCAGTCCGGCGACGGCGAGCTCAAGCTGGGCGGCCTCGGCGTGCAGCGCGACTTCGTCGACGTACGCGACGTCGCCCGCGCCGTGCACGCCGCCTCGCTCTCCGCCGCGCAGGGTGTCATCAACATCGGCTCCGGCCGCGCCGTCCGCCTCCGTGACGCCGCAGCAGTCCTCGCGCGTGTGGCGGGATACGGCGGCGCCCTGCACGAACTCGACGCCCCGCCCGGCCCGCTGCGCAGCGCCATCGGCCACCCCCGTGCCGACTCCGACCACGCGTCCGCGGTGGCGTACCCGTATCCGGACGGCTGTGGCAGCTGGCAGCAGGCCGACGTGCGCACCGCGCGCGACCGGCTCGGCTGGCGGCCCCGCATCAACCTCGAAGAATCCCTGGCCGACATCTGGATGGAGGCGGCATGCCGCATCTGACCAGCACCACAGCAGGCGCCACGAGCACCGGCCTGCGCACCGCCATCGGCGTACCCGGCTACGCCCACCCGCTCGTCGCCCCCGCCCAGTGGGCCGAGCTCGCCCGCCCGGGCACCCCGCTGGACTGGGTGGTCCTGAACGTGGCCACCGGCCCTGGCACCCGCCCGGACCCGCACTGCCTGGAGGCGGCGGGCCGGCTGCGGGGAGCGGGCGTCCGCGTCCTCGGCCACCTCGACCTCGCCCACGGGGCCCGTGCCTTCGCCGACCTGCTCTCCGACGCCCACCGCCACCTCGACTGGTACCGGGTCGACGGCTTCCTGCTGGACCGCTGCCCCACCGACCGCGCCGCGCTTCCCGAGGTCCGCCGCGCCGTCACCACCCTCCGGACGATCAGTGACACTGCCCACATCGTCCTCGGCCACGGCAGCCATCCGCACCCCGGGTACGCGGAGAACGCCGATCAACTGGTGACCTTCTCCGGCCCCTGGGCCGACTACCGCTGGTCGCAGGTCGCCGAGTGGACCGCCGACTACCCGCCCGACCGCTTCTGCCACTTCGTACACGGCGTGCCCCGCGGCCACCTGGAGGAGGCGCTGCGCATCGCCCGCTGGCAGGGTGCGGCGACGATCTACTTCACCGACCGCACGGACCGCGGCGGCCGCACCGACCCCTGGGAGACCATGCCCGGCTACTGGGACGAAATCGTCTCGCGTATCGGAACAGGTGTCTCGGAATGAAGAAGGCCGTGGCAGTGTTACGAGGAGAACAACTGTAGTGATTGACCGACCAACGGAGTCCCCGTGTCGCTGCCACCCCTGGTTGAGCCAGCCTCTGAGCTCACCGTAGACGAGGTCCGCAGGTACTCCCGCCACCTGATCATCCCCGACGTGGGCATGGACGGGCAGAAGCGGCTGAAGAACGCCAAGGTGCTCTGTGTGGGCGCCGGCGGCCTGGGCTCGCCGGCGCTGATGTACCTGGCCGCCGCGGGCGTGGGCACCCTCGGCATCGTGGAGTTCGACGAGGTCGACGAGTCGAACCTGCAGCGCCAGATCATCCACAGCCAGTCCGACATCGGCCGCTCCAAGGCCGAGTCCGCCCGTGACACCGTCAAGGGCATCAACCCGTACGTGAACGTGGTCCTTCACGAGGAGCGGCTCGAGGCCGACAACGTGATGGACATCTTCAGCCAGTACGACCTGATCATCGACGGCACCGACAACTTCGCCACGCGCTACCTGGTCAACGACGCGTGCGTGCTGCTGAACAAGCCGTACGTGTGGGGGTCGATCTACCGCTTCGACGGCCAGGCCTCCGTCTTCTGGTCCGAGCACGGTCCCTGCTACCGCTGCCTCTACCCGGAGCCCCCGCCCCCCGGCATGGTCCCCTCCTGCGCCGAGGGCGGCGTCCTCGGCGTGCTCTGCGCGTCCATCGGCTCCATCCAGGTCAACGAGGCCATCAAGCTCCTCGCGGGCATCGGCGAGCCGCTGGTCGGCCGCCTGATGATCTACGACGCCCTGGAGATGACGTACCGCCAGGTCAAGGTCCGCAAGGACCCGAACTGCGCGGTCTGCGGCGAGAACCCGACCGTCACCGAGCTCATCGACTACGAGGCCTTCTGCGGCGTCGTGTCCGAGGAGGCCCAGGCGGCGGCCGCCGGCTCCACGATCACTCCGAAGCAGCTCAAGGAGTGGATCGACGACGGCGAGAACATCGAGATCATCGACGTACGCGAGCCGAACGAGTACGAGATCGTCTCCATCCCGGGCGCCCGGCTGATCCCGAAGAACGAGTTCCTCATGGGCACCGCCCTTGAGGGCCTCCCGCAGGACAAGAAGATCGTCCTGCACTGCAAGACGGGTGTCCGCAGTGCGGAAGTCCTCGCCGTCCTGAAGTCCGCGGGCTTCGCCGACGCCGTTCACGTCGGCGGCGGCGTCATCGGCTGGGTCAACCAGATCGAACCGCACAAGCCGGTCTACTGATCAAGGGTCTCGCCGACCAGCGGGACTGACGAAGCCCACGGCTCTGAGCTGCTCAGGTGCCGTGGGCTTCGGTCGTTGTCGGTTGGCGTGGGGTGACCTTGGACGGCCCCAGGACGGCCCAGGTGTAGCCATTACAGAGGTGCGGCCTTGCCCAGCGAGTGACCCAAGGTGCTGATCACCCTGCCTAGGCGTGCGTTGGCTTCGGCGGGCAAGGCCGGGAGGGGGGCGCCGGCGGCAAGGTGCTCGCCCACGAGCCACAGCACCTCGTACAGGTCCTCAGCGCTGGCGCGGTCCAGGCGGAGAACAACGTCATTGGCCATGGCTGCAAGCCAACCCAATGCCGTTGACTGCGACGCCGTCTGAGCACCGCATGAGGAGTTCTGTCCGAGCCTGCTCCGGCTGCGGTCGCTCGGCTGGTGTGACAGCCGGACGGAGACGCCGGCCTGTGTCCCCGTCCGGCGTCGTCGATGTCAGCCGTGGATGTCAGCGACCTTCCGATCCGTAAGATCTGGCAGGGCGTTGGGCGGGGCGTACATCCTCTTCCGGGTTGATGGCTGGCGATGATGATCACCAGACCGCTGGATTCCCGCGGCGACTGAGTGGCGGATACGGCATCGACGGCACGGGTGCTTGTGCCCCTGCGCGTGATGCTGCACGAAGGGCCGGTGTCGCAGCCGGTCAGACTGGGATGTGGATCGTACCGGTCGAGATCGGGTCGGGCGTGGCGTGCCTCGTGTTACCGCTCTCATCCATGACGAAGGTGTTGGTGTAGGTCACCTTCTCCAGGAACAGCGACTGTCCCGATGGGCAGCTGAAGTCACCCGCTCCGGGCGGGCCCACGGTCAGGCTCCCGGTGGTCTGCCCGTTGCTCACGGGGAAGTCGCCGGAGGTGATCAGATCGCTCGTCACCGTCTCCTTGTTCGCTGCCCTCGGGTGCTTGCCGCCATTGTTGAAGCACTGGTAGAGAGCCGTCCCGGTCGCCGTGAGCGTGATGCGGACGCTGGTCGTGCCGGTTCCAAGGCCGGCGTCCTTGAACGAGGTCGTGAGGGCCCCGGTGGTGTTGCTCACTGTGTTGGTAGCGAAGATGAAGTGCGGGTTGTCGGCGAGTGCCGGTGTGGCAACCAGCACGGTGCTGCACGCAGCCGAGATGAGTCCGAGCGCGATGCGTCTCATTCTTTCTTCCTCTTGTCTGCCAGGTTCCTCGAATCGGCCGAGAAAGCCCGGGTCACTGCCTCCTGCGGTGCATTGCCGAGCGGCCGGGCCCGGGAGGGCACGACCGAGACAGGCGGAATTCCACCAAGGGGGAAAGCGGCGGCGCGGACCGTTGCTGACGGTGCTTCAGGTCCGCATCGCACTTTGCCCCACGGCGGCCCGACACTGCACGGTCCGGAGGTATTTGCCCCAAAGCTAGGCATATTGGAAATGAATGACAAGGATCAAAGGGGCATAAAGGTGCACAACGCCACTTTTGGCCCTTACGGCCAGGAGTTCTGCCTCGTTCGGGTGCCCTATTGCCCCATGTCGTAAGCCCTCGTCGGCTCTGGTGAGCGGCTGACGGGGTGTCGTGCGCAGGGCGTTGGGGGGCTGGTCCACGGTCCAGAACCGAGGCCTTGGCGATGCCGTCCGCGAGTGAAGCCGGCGGATCGAGTGGTGACGTGGGGTCGGGTTGGAGACGGTGTGACCTGAGCCGCCGAAAGTCAGCTACGACGGCGGGTGCGCCGAATGGGCACCCGTCACGTGTGTTTCCAGCGGCCCCGTGCCGGCCTCGGCACGCTTCTACCAAGCGTCACGGGCCGGACCGCCTCACACGAGGTCGGTGCAGCGGCTTTGGGGGGGGGCGCTGCTTTGGCGCGAGTGATCATGGCCCCGTAAGCTTCCGGCGCGTCGGGCAGGTAGTGGACCTGCCCGGTAAAGCACGACGTTGGGGCCATGATCTTCGAGTCTCGCGCCAAAGTGGGTCCGTAACGCCGCGTCCCCCTTCTCTAACGGCAGGCGGCTGATTGCTGCGCGCGCGGCCCGGGCGCCGGCCGGGCAGGAGCGCGGGCCGGCCCCCCGGCGCTGTTTCACTAGGCGGGCAGGCACGTGGGGCCGGCTCTGTCTTGAGAGGTAAGGCCTCAGGAGCGGCTACGGATCACCACATGCCGACCCGCCCAAAGACGCTCGGGTGAGAAACCGCCTGGCGTCTTACCGCGCCATTAGGAGCGGGCCGGCGCCCGGGCCGCGTGCGGGGAGCGGAGCGAGCCGCCTCGCAGCGAGAAGCGGACCCGCGAGGCAGTGAACCGAGCCTTCGCGTACGGCCCTGACACCGATGACGGCCCCACGACGGCCCAGGGGAGTTGCGATGCGAGAAAGCAGCAGGTCACGGGGCATATTGCCTGACTTGCCGGTCTACTGATCAAGGGTCTCGCCGACCAGCGGGACTGACGAAGCCCACGGCTCCGAGCTGCTCAGATGCCGTGGGCTTCTGTCGTTGTCGGTTGGCGTGGGGTGACCTTGGACGGCCCACCGCATTGTCAGTGCTTGAAGGAACCCTTAGCCCCCTCTTTCGCGCCTCGCATCTTGCCCCGCGCTTCGAGGGCGGCACCCTTTGCTGCGAGAGCATCTTTGTGTACCGCGTGAGCCAGCGTTCGCACGGTCTTTCCTACAACCTGTTCGGCCTTTGCTTTGGCCTTCTCTCCGGTACTCATCTCAGTACCTCCGCGCTCACTGGCCGAGTGCCCTTGAGGGAAGGGGGAAACCCCTGAGCAGGCGTTGTCCCACTGCCGCACCGCGTCTGCCTGAGGTGGCCAGAGCCAGTAGCGGCACTCCGGAGCGAATGCTCGTACCCGCTGTTCCGCCCCAGTGCCTCTGCAGCCGCCCCCCAGGCCGGGCCCGCCGCACCGGCGCGTCGACCGCCCCCTCGTCCTTGTTGCAGCACACCGCGACGGCACGCGGCTGGGCCATGGGCCGCAACCCACGGAGCGACCGCTTCTTGCCGAAGCAACTCGGGCGAGGGCGCTGCATTGGGCTGGGGTGCCCTTCACCTGTGCTGATGGTCCGCAGACGTCCGTGGTCGTCCGCCGCTGTTCGTTGGCGTTGTCACGCAGCCAGACACTCACACCGTCGCTCCTCATGGCCCAGCGCTGATGGATCGCCGCGAACGGCTGCCCCGCGTGTGAGGCGCGGGTCCGGTCAACCGCCCGCTCGATCGTCGCGAGGTGCGCTGCCACGATCGGCGTTGCCTTCCCGTACCCGCTGGGGTCCGTGGCCAGCCTGCACGCCATGCACAGCGGTGATACAGGTGTCCGAGCGAGCCGGCCGGGGCACTCGACATCGCTGGTGCTGCTGCCTGGTCCGCCCCGGGTGCCGTCCACCGGTCACCCGGAAGCTCGCACGTGTGGTCCCCGCCCAGCACGGATTCCACCCCCGGAACCCCTTCGTGATCACGAGCCTTGGGCTGTCACACCCGGAGACCTGCGGTGACCTGCGACGACCTCTGTCGTTCGGCTCTGCCGTGTGCCCTGTCCGAGCTGCTGGGGGCCGGCACAGATTTCTTCGAACTCTCGCGTTGCCACCTTCACAGGTGGTGGACACGTAGGGACGGAAGCAGCGAGAGGAAGCCATGGCCATCGACAGTGAGGACGAGTTCACCGATGTCTACCGCGCTCACTGCGAGGACGTGCTGCGCTTCGTCCGCCGGCGTGCTCACCCGATGAACGTGGACGACATCGTCGGTCGTTCCGCTCGTTCGGGTGCGTATCTCGTGCAGGTTATGCCCCAGGTACCCAGGATTGACCTCGCGATGTTTCTCCTCATGAAGGTGGAAGGACATGCCGACGTACGTCGCCTTGCTGAGCTGGACTGATCAAGGAGTCCGAAACTACAAGGACACTGCGAAGCGCGCCGAGACCTTCGGCTCAGCGGTACAGAATCTCGGGGCGAAGCTCTTGAGCATCTACTGGACCGTCGGTCTGTACGACCTCGTGGCCGTGGTCGAGGCACCCGACGACGAAACTGGCGCCGCAGCGCTCCTGCAGCTCGGTGGGGTGGGCAACGTCCGTTCCACGACGCTGCGGGCCTTCGGCCGAGAGGAGATGGAGCGCATCGTCGCCAAGGCGGCCGGCTGACGACCACCAAGGGCAGTGGGCCGTCCGGGGTTGTTGACGGTTGCCTGTGGTCGCGGTGGTCAGTACTCGTCTGCTGTACAGCAGCGGCACGGAAGCCGCTTGGCGCTGTTCAAAGGGGCGCCTTGGGCCTGAGCTGGGGGAGACGCTGACCGTTCCGCTGCCGAGGCGTTGGCCGACGTTGCCTGCTCTTCCCGTCGAGTGCGGCTCGATCGGGCATGCAAGGGGCACGGCGTCACGTGTTGGAGGGATCTTCTCGGTTCTGGTGAGCGCGTTCGAAGCTGCGCGTGGCCGGGATTACGGCAGCAGGCGTGACCACCAGGTAGATCAGACCGGACCACGGCTGAGGGATCTCGGACTGAAGCGCGATCGACAGGGCTGCCAGGGCCACAAGCCAGGCGAGCAGCAAGGGCCGCCGAGCGAGGTGGCGCAGGATGCCGGTGAACCTCCCTGGTTGCTGTGCGGCGTTGGCGTCGGTTGGCTTCATGCACGGACTGTATCCCCGCCGTGGACGCGGCGGCGGGCGAGGGCGATGACGGGGATGTGTTTGTGGCCCTCGGCTCGCTTCTTGAGGTGGTAGGCGCGGTTTGGGGCCGTCGCCAGGTCGATTGATCACGAGGGATCAGCGGGCACGGGGCACATTGCCTGACCTGCCGGCCTACTGAGCGGGTTCCGCGGCGCGGTTGGGGGGCCTCGGGTGTGTACGGCGCCCGGGGTCCCCGTCCGCGTCAGGAGCAGACCTTGCCGTCCTTCGGCGCCGTCCCGTTCAACAGGTAGGTGTTCACCGTCGAGTCGACGCAGTCGCTGCCGTTGCCGTACGCCCCGTGTCCCTCGCCCTTCCAGGTGAGTTCGACGCCGACGTCCTTGCCCAGCTCGTCGGCCATTCTGCGGGCGCCCTCGTAGGGCGTGGCCGGGTCGCCGGTGTTGCCGACCAGCAGGATCGGCGCCGCTCCCGGTGCGCTGGCCTCCGGAGTCGTGTACTGGCCCGGCACCGGCCAGTCGTGGCACCAGCCGGCCGTGTCCCAGCCCAGGAAGTCCCCGAACACCGGCGAGATCCGTTCGAACTCCGCCAGCCGCTTCTTCGTCTCGGCGGGCGTCGGCCGCTCCTTCTCGTCCAGGCACGATATGACCCGCTGGGAGTGGGTCGTGGTGCCGTAGTGGCCCGAGGAGTCCCGCTCGTCGTATTGGTCCGCGAGCGCCAGCAGTGGTGAGCCGTCGCCCTTCTCCGCCGAGTTGAGAGCAGCGGTCAGCCTCGGCCAGCCGGCCTCGCTGTACAGCGGCACGATGATTCCGGTGAGCGCGAGGGTCTCGGTCAGCTTGCGTCCGGACGTGGCCGGCAGCGGATTCGCGTCGATCCGCTTCAGCAGGGTCGCGATCTTCCGGCTGCCCTGTTCCGGGTCCTGGCCGGTCGACTTCAGGTAGTCGTCCAGTGCCCGCTGGAAGCCGCGGGTCTGGTTCTCGGCCTGGCCCACCGTGTCCGCGGTCGGGTCGACCACCGCGTCGAGGATCATCCGTCCCACCCGCTTCGGGAACAAGTGGGCGTACACACCTCCCAGTTCGGTGCCGTAGGAGATGCCGAAGTAGTGCATCCGCGTATCGCCGAGGACCTGGCGCATCAGGTCCATGTCGCGTGCGGTGTCGGTGGTGGACACATGGGCCAGCAGCTTGCCGGCGGCCTTCTGGCAGCCCTTGCCGAAGTCGGCGGCGTCCTGGAGGAACACCTTCTCCTCCTGTGCGGTGTCCGGTGTGCCGTCTACGTCCTCGGCGGCCTCGATCTGCCGGTCGCCGCGACAGCGGACGCCCTCACTGGCGCCGACCCCGCGCGGGTCCCAGCTCACCAGGTCGTAGCGCTCACGGAGTTTCGAGACGGTGTCCGCGTAGTACGGCATCATCTCCAGCCCCGAGCCGCCGGGGCCGCCGAAGTTGAACAGCAGCGAGCCGATACGGTTCCCGCCCGTCGCCCGCGCGCGGATCAGCGCCAGGTCGATCGTCGTACCGTCCGGCTCGGACCAGTCCAGCGGCACCTTGAGCATCGCGCACCGCCAGTCGCCGCTCGGCGCGGGGGCGTCCCCCGTGGCCTTGCACCCGTGCCAGTCGAGGTGCTGGGAAGTGAGGGAGGCGGGCAGGTCCGTCGCCGGAGCCGACGGGGGAGCCGCGCTCGTGCCCTTGTCCTCGCCGCCCTCGTGCCCCTTCCCGTTGCCGCCCCTGTCCGACGAGCCGCCGCAGCCGGCCACCAGCAGCGCCGCGGCCACCGCGGCCGTCCAGCGCAGGAATCGCCTCATGCGCACCCCCCTCACAGGCCCTTCGCGTCGTGCCGCGCCGGGCGTCCAGGCCATGGTAGGCACACCCGGCCGATCCCGTGGCGGCCTGTGGATAACGCTCTGACCAGCTAGTTCTTCGCAGCTGCGGGGTTTTCAGGCTATGGGACGTTTCAGGCCCCGGGGTGTTTCAGGAGCAGACCGCGCCGGCCTTCGGTTCCCGCCCCTCCAGCAGATAGCCGTTCACCGCACTCTGCACGCACCGGTTCTTGCTGTCGTACGCGCCGTGACCCTGGCCCTTGTACGTCAGCTCGACGGCGACGCCCTTGCCGAGCGCGTCCACCATCTTCTTCGCGCCCTCGTACGGGGTGGCCGGGTCGCCGGTGTTGCCGACGACGAGGATGGGCGCCGAGCCGGGCGCGCTGACGTCGGGATGGTCGGCGGCACCCGCCACGGGCCAGTCGGTACAGCTGAGCATGCCCCAGGCCAGGTAGTCCCCGAACAGCGGGGAGGCGGCACGGAACTCGGGCAGCTTCTGCTGGACGTAGTCGGCGGTGTACCGCGGCTTCTCGTCGGCGCAGTTGATGGCGATGTTCGCCGCGGTGATGTTGCTGTACTCGCCGTTCTGGCTGCGGCCGTTCATCGAGTCGGACAGCAGCATGAGGATCTTGCCGTCGCCCGCGTACGCCTGCTCCAGGCCCTCGGTGAGGTACTCCCAGAAGTCCTTGGAGTACAGGGACTGCGCGATGCCGTTCGTCGCGGCGGTCTGGGTGAGCTCGCGCGGCGCGATGCCGGGGATCGGCTTCTTCTCCAGGTCGTTCAGCAGTTTCGCGATGCGGTTCTTCACGTCCTGCGGGGTGGTGCCGATCGGGCACTCCGTGGTTTTCGAGGTGCAGTCCTTGGCGTAGTTGTCCAACGCGAGCTGGAAGCCCTTGGCCTGTCCGAGCGAGCTCTGTTCGGGGTTCTGCGTGGGGTCGACGACGGCGTCGAGCACGGCCCGGCCGACGTTCTTGGGGAACAGGTGGGCGTACACGCCGCCGAGTTCGGTGCCGTAGGAGATGCCGAAGTAGTGCAGCTTGTCGTCGCCGAGGACCTGGCGCATCAGGTCCATGTCGCGGGCCGCGTCGGTGGTCGCCACATGGGGCAGGACCTTCTTGGAGTTCTTCTCACAGGCGGCGTTGAACTGCTTCGTACGGTTGAGGAGTTGGGTCCGCTCGGCGCTGTCGTCGGGGGTCCCGTCCTGCTGGAAGTACGTGTCCAGCTGGGCGTTGGTCTCGCACTCCACCGGCGCGCTGCGGCCCACCCCGCGCGGGTCGAAGCTGACCAGGTCGTAGCGGGTGCGCAGGGCGGCGTAGTCCGAGCCGAACGCGGGCAGCGTGCTGACGCCGCTGCCGCCGGGGCCGCCGAAGTTGAACACGAGCGAGCCGATCCGCCTGCTCGCCGGGCCGCTGGCCCTGGCGCGGATCAGGGCGATGCCGATGGTGTCGCCCTTCGGCTTGCTCCAGTCCAGGGGTGCCTTCATGGTGGCGCACTGCCATGTGCCGCCGTTCGGCAGCGGAGACGGGGCGCTGCCGCCGCCCTCGGCCTCGGACGGAGCCGGGCAGTCCTTCCAGTCCAGCTCCTGCGCGGTGGGGTCACCGGCCTCGGCGTCGTCGCCGCACCCGGCCAGCAGGGTCGAGAGCAGCAGGGCAGTGGTGGTCAGGGCGGCGGCGCGCAGCCGGGTGGGGTTCGCCATGTTTCCATCCTGGATGCGCGCACGCCGGGGCGCGCGGGGCGCGAGCCGTACGAGGTACAGGCACACCCGCGCCGGCGAGGTACGCGCGTGCCCCTACAGGGCTCCCTTGCGGGTGAGCTGGTTGAAGGCCAGCCAGCCCGGCAGCACCGGCAGCCACAGCGTGAGCAGTCGGTACAGCAGGACGGCCGGGGCGGCGACCTCCTTGGGCAGGCCGACGGCGATCAGGCCGACCGTCAGGGTCGCCTCCACGGCGCCGACGCCGCCCGGGGTGGGCGCCGCGGAGCCGAGCGCGTTGCCGGCGAGGAAGACCACGGCGACGCTGGCGATGCTGAGTGAGGTCGAGCCGTCGCCGAACGCCCGGATGGAGGCGTCCAGGCACATCACGAAGCAGAATGTCAGCAGCAGGATGCCGCCGATGCCGGTGATCAGCTTCTGCGGCCGCTGCACCACATCGAGCATGCGGGGCACGACACCCGCGAACAGTGACCGCACGCGCGTGACGACGAATTTCCGCAGGAACGGCACCGAGGTCACCACCAGCACCAGCACCGCGACCGTCAGGAGGCCTGCGATGACCGTCCGGGACGGCGACAGCGACGGCGTCTTCTCGGTGCCGGTGAGATAGCCGAAGGACAGCAGCATCAGGATGTGGAAGCCCAGTCCGGCCAGCTGCGAGGCGCCCACGCTGGCCACCGCGAGCCCCGGCCGGACCCCCGAGCGCTGCAGATACCGCGTGTTGAGGGCCACTCCGCCGACCGCGGCCGGTGCCACGATCTTCACGAACGAGCCGGCCACCTGGGCCGCCACGGCCCGCAGGAAGGGCACCCGCTCCGGCACGAACCCCAGAAGCTGCATCGCCGCCGCGACATAGCTGACCGCCGAGAACAGCACGGCGGCGGCGACCCAGCCCCACTGGGCGTGGGCCACGAGCGGCCCGAACTCGATGTGCGTGAGCTGCGTCAGCAGGAAGTACGCCCCGATGGCACCGGCGATGACGCTGATCAGCGTGCGCGGCCGCACCCGCTCCAGCCGGGCCGGCTCCACCGGCGCCTGCGGCCTGATCCGCAGCACCTCATGGCGGATCTGCGTGAGCAGATCCTCCTCACGCGCTTCCTCGAGGGCCTCGTCGATGGCCCGCTTCTCCGCCCGCGCCTGGGCGCGTACGGCTTTCTTGTCGGCTTTGCCGACGGCCTCCGTGCCCTCCGCTGCGGCTTCCTCCGCCCGCACCTGCTTGGCCTGCCGGGATGCCTCCAGGACCGCCTCGCGCTCGCGCTGGGCCTGCTCCCGGGCCAGTTTGCGCAGCGTCGCGCGCGTGGAGCGGGTCAGGGCGATCGGCTGGAGCAGCGGCAGACAGTCAGCGACCGCGTCGGGTCCGAGCACCCTCACCGCCGAGGCCACCGTGCGCTCGGCGCCCACCCGCAGACCGAGCGTCGTGAGCAACTGGGCCACGTCCATGCGCAGCAGCAGCTCGCCGGCCGCGATCTCACCGCCGCGCAGTTCGGCGAGGATCACCCTGCCGGAACGATCCACCAGAATCGCGTCACCTGCGAGTCGGCGGTGAGCGATGCGCCGCGACTGCAGCGCCTGCACCTGGTGCCAGGTGTTGCGCAGCAGCTCGTCGGTGATCTCCTCGTCGGCCAGCGAGTCGAGGGTGCGCCCGCCGGTGTGCTCGTAGACGAGCATGACGGCGTCGGGACCGAGTTCGGAGGTGGCGATCAGCTTGGGCGCGTTGGCGCCGGCCGCGATCGCCGCGTACGCCAGCAGTGCCTCCTGTTCCAGCGCCTGGCGCAGCGACTGGAGGCTGGAGCGGGTGGCGAAGCCGCGCAGGGTGAGATTGCGCCACGCGCGGTAGAAGAAGCCCTGGGCCTGCTGTTCCCGGTCCACGACCGTCACGTCCAGCGGCGGGCCGTCCTCCAGGGTGACGAAATAGCGTCGGCCGCGGTCGCCGTTCTCCGTCTCCACGGCCTCCTCGCGGGCCGCGCTGACGGGATGGAAGCCCACGTGCCTGAGGCCGGCCATCAGGGTCTGCCCGGTGGGCCGAACGTTGGGGGAGCCGACCGCGTACAGCGTGCCGTAGGCGATGGTCCAGCCGATCAGCACCGTCAGGATGATCGAGAACGGGGTCGTGTAGCCGGTGACCAGCATCGAGAACGCGTCGAGCAGCAGCACGATCCACAGCACCGCGCGCCATCTGGGTCTGCGGGACATGCCGACGGCCGTCATGTAGGCGATGACGGGTGCCAGATATCCGTGCACGGGGTCGGTCAGGGCGTGGATGTCGCCCGGGGAGGGCTGGGTGAGCGCCTCCTGGATCGAGTCCGGGGCGGCCCGCGCGACCCACAGGTCGGTGGCGAGGGTCACTCCGTGGGCGAGGACCGCCGCGAGGACGCCGTCGGCGATGCGCAGTCCGTCGCGTTTGATCAGCCGTTCGATCGCGAAGGCGACCGGCACCAGCAGGATGGCGATGCTGGACGCCAGCCCCGCGATCTTGATGAGCAGGTCGGGGGCCTGACCGGTGCCCTTGTTGATGTCTTGCTCGAAGCCCGAGGTGGTGCCGTGCGCGAACGCGGCGATCGCGAGCAGCACCACGATGGCGAGCACGCCCACCAGGAGCCGCATGAGGTCCGAGGGGCGGTGCACGCGCGCGGGGAGCAGCGGTTCGTCGCCCTCCACGGCCTCGGCGTGCGGATCGTCGTCTGCGCCCGGACCGTGACCGGGAGGCGTGTTCTCCGGGACGTGCGCTCCCTCGGTGTCGTCGTTTCCGTCGGCCGCGCTCTTCTTCCGCGCACGCGTGCCGTCGTCTGCGCTGGCCTCACGCGCGTGCGTGCTGTCGTCGATTTCACGTGCGCGCGTGCTGTCGTCGATTTCACGTGCGCGCGTGCTGTCGTCGATTTCACGTGCGCGCGTGCCGTCGTCCTCCGTGCCGCCGGCGGTGTCGGGGCGCGCGGCGGCGTCAGGGGTGCCTGCCGCGCCTTCGGGGTGCACGCCCTGCTGCTTCATGGTCTCTTCTTGGTCTCGTATCACCAGTCACCGCCCGCACGATGGTGGCATGCCCCACCGACACACGGGGGCATCAGGGTGTGGATGCGCGGGCGCACAGTCTGTCGGAAGCGCCGCCCGGGGGCGAGAGGGCCGTTCCGCGCGGTCCGCGCCGCGATGTCGGTGGGGTGCGGCAGGATGGGTCGAATGAGCGAGCAGAGCCCTGCCGAGGACACCCACGAGGAGTACGCGGACGCGCTGCCGGAGTACGCCGAGCGGGTCCTCGAGGTCGCCGAGCGGATCCCGCCGGGGCGGGTCATGACGTACGGCGATGTCGCCGAGTGGCTCGAGGAAGGGGGACCGCGCCAGGTCGGCCGGGTGATGTCGCTCTACGGAGGCGCCGTCCCGTGGTGGCGTGTGGTGCGCGCCGACGGGGCGCTGCTGCCCGGCCACGAACTGCGCGCGCTCGCCCACTACCGCGCGGAGGGCACGCCGCTGAAGGTGGCGGCCAGGAGCGCCGAGGGCCATCTGCCGCGGATCGACATGCGGCGGGCCCGGTGGGACGGCGGGGCGGACGCGGTGGGTCACACCTGACAGCTTCCGCCATCCGATGCCCTCGGGGAGAGCCCGTCGCCCGTACGGGTGACTCGGGGGACATCCGTGGCATGACGTACGTTCGTGGGATGTGGGACGCACGTGGCACCAGCGCCGCGAGGGAAGAAGCGGAAGCCATGCTTCCGTCCGGTGCGGCGGCGTAGCGTCGGCTGCACGCGTCCCCCGCACCCCGCGGCCACCGCCCCGCACGCGTGACCGCCCGCCCATCAGCACGAACACCAGGACCGGCCGATCACGTGAGCTCCTCTTCCTCCACCAGGCGCCTGCCGCACCCACCGGTGCGGCAGGGGGGCCGTGGCGCTTACCGACTGGTCCGTACCCCGCCGGCCGCCGTCGACCCCCCTCGTCTGGACGCAGCACAGCGCGCCGTGGTTGACCACCGCGCCGGCCCCCTGCTCGTCCTCGCCGGTCCCGGCACCGGCAAGACCACCACCCTCGTCGAGTCCGTGGCCGCCCGGATCGCCCGCGGCGACGATCCAGAGCGCATCCTGGTGCTGACCTTCAGCCGCAAGGCCGCCGTCGACCTGCGCGACCGTATGGCCCTGCGCATCGGCGCCGCCCGGGCGCCCCGCGCGACCACGTTCCACTCGTTCTGCTACGCACTGGTGCGCGCCCACCAGGACAGCGGTGTGTTCACCGAGCCGCTGCGGCTGCTCTCCGGCCCAGAGCAGGACGTCACCGTCCGCGAGCTGCTCGCCGGGCAGCCCGAACTGCAGCGGCTCGGACTGGCGCATGTGCGCTGGCCCGACGAACTGCGCGCCTGCCTGACCACACGTGGCTTCGCCGACGAGGTTCGCGCGGTCCTCGCCCGCAGTCGCGAGCTGGGCCTCGGCCCCCATGCGCTGGACGCCTTCGCCCGCCGTATCGGCCGCCCCGACTGGCGCGCCGCGGCCGCGTTCCTCGCCGAGTACCTGGACGTGCTCGACATGCAGGGCGTGATCGACTACGCGGAACTGGTCCATCGCGCGGTCCTGCTCGCCCGCCGCCCCGACACCGCCGCACGGCTCGCCGCCCAGTACGACGCCGTGTACGTCGACGAGTACCAGGACACCGACCCCGCCCAGGTACGGCTCCTGCACGCGCTGGCCGGCGGCGGACGGACCCTGTTCGCCTTCGGCGACCCCGACCAGTCGATCTACGCCTTCCGGGGCGCGGACGTGAACGGCATCCTCGACTTCCCGGCGGCCTTCCTGCGCGCGGACGGCCGCCCCGCCCCCGTCGAGGTGCTGCGCACCTCCCGCCGCTCCGGCGCCGCTCTGCTGGCCGCCACACGCCTGATCACCCAGCGCATGCCGCTGCCCCGGCTGCCCGCCGACAAGGTCCGCGCCCACCGTGAGCCGGCCGCCCTGCGGGACGGGGGTCGCGTTGAGGTCTACACGTACCCGACGGCCGGTACAGAACTGGACAACATCGCGGACATCCTGCGCCGCGCGCACCTGGAGGACGGCGTCGCCTGGAGCGACATGGCCGTCCTGGTCCGGGCCGGTTCCCGCACCCTGCCCACCCTCCGCCGCGCCCTCACCGCGGCCGGCGTCCCGCTGGACATCGACGGCGACGACCTGCCCCTGCGCCACGAGCCGGCGGTGGCCCCCCTGCTGACGGCCCTGCGCGCGGTGGCCACGGCGGAGGCCCGGAGCCACGAGGAGAACGCAGGCGCGCTCGCCCCTTCCGAGGAACCTGAGGAGACCGCCTCTGAAGAGGCTGTCGCCGCGGACGTCGCTCCCGAAGACGCTGCCCTCGAAGACACCGCGCAGCCGGCCCCCGACATCTCCTGGCTCGACACCGAGTCCGCGCTCACCCTGCTCGCCTCCCCCCTCGCCGGCATGGACCCGGCCGACCTGCGCCGCCTCGGCCGTGCCCTGCGCGAGGAGGAGCGGGCGGCCGGCAACCCGCTGCCGCCCCCCTCCGACGCACTGCTCGCACAGGCGCTCGCCGAACCCGAGCGCCTGGCCGTGCACGACCCGGCGTACGCACGCGGGGCGCAGCGCCTCGGTGCGCTGCTCCGCAAGGCCCGCGAACGCCTCGCGGACGGCGGTACGGCCGAGGAGGCGCTGTGGGACCTGTGGGAGGGCACGCCGTGGCCCACGCGCCTGGAACGAGCCGCGCGGCGCGGCGGCGCGGCCGGCCGCAACGCCGACCGGGACCTGGACGCCGTCTGCGCGCTGTTCGCCGCCGCCGCGCGCGCGGAGGAGCGCACCGGAGGCCGCGGCGCGCTGAACTTCCTGGAGGAGATCGCGGCCGAGGACATCGCCGCCGACACGCTCACGCGCCGCGCGGTACGCCCCGACGCCGTCCGTCTGATGACCGCGCACCGCGCCAAGGGCCTTCAGTGGCGGCTCGTCGTCGTCGCCGGTGTCCAGGAGGGCCTGTGGCCCGACCTGCGCCGCCGCGGCTCCCTCCTGGAGGCCGACCGCATCGGCCGCGACGGACTCGCCGAACCGCTCACCCCCGGCGCACTGCTCGCCGAGGAGCGCCGCCTGTTCTACGTGGCCGCCACACGCGCGCGTGACCGCCTCGTCGTCACCGCGGTGAAGGCACCGGCCGACGACGGCGACCAGCCGTCCCGCTTCCTGACCGAGCTCGGCGTCGAGCCCCGGGACGTCACCGGCCGCCCCCGCCGCCCGCTGTCCGTGGCCGCGCTCGTCGCCGAGCTGCGAGCCACCACGGTCGACCCGCGCGCGTCCGCCGCTCTGCGGGAGGCCGCCGCACGCCGCCTGGCCCGGCTCGCCGTCCTCGCCGACGAGGACGGCCGCCCGCTGGTCCCGTCCGCGCACCCCTACCGCTGGTGGGGCATGTACGACCCCACGGAGAGCAAGGTGCCGCTGCGCCACCGCGACCGGCCGGTCGTGCTCTCCGGCAGCGCCCTCGACCAGCTCGCCAACACCTGTGCGCTCCAGTGGTTCCTCGGCAGAGAGGTGAAGGCCGACGCCCCGGCCACCACCGCACAGGGCTTCGGCAACGTCGTCCACGTCCTCGCCGACGAGGTCGCCTCCGGCCGCAGCCCGGCCGACCTCGACGTCCTCATGGAGCGCCTGGACTCGGTGTGGAACGCGCTCGCCTTCGACGCACCCTGGAAGTCGCAGCAGGAGAAGGACAACGCGCGCGTGGCGCTCGAACGCTTCCTGAACTGGCATGTGCTGGACCACACCGGCCGCACCCCGGTGGCGAGCGAGCAGGACTTCGACGTCACCCTCGAAGCCGGTGACTACCAGGTCCGCATCCGCGGCCAGATGGACCGCGTGGAGACGGACGGCGAGGGCCGTGCCTACGTGGTGGACTTCAAGACCGGCAAGCAGGCACCCAGCGCCGCCGAGGTGGCCCGCCATCCCCAGCTCGCCGTCTACCAGCTCGCCGTCCACGAAGGCGCCGTCGACGAGGCCTTCGACGGCGTACGTCCCGAGCCCGGGGGCGCCGAACTGGTGCACCTCAGGCAGGGCGCCGCCAAGCGCGACGGAGGCGACACCCTGCCCAAGGTGCAGACTCAGGAGCCGCTGGCGGGGGAGTGGGTCGGCGAACTGCTGGCCACTGCTGCCGGCAAGGTCCTCGACGAGCGGTTCGCGCCGAACACCGGCCAGCACTGCACCCACTGCGCGTTCCGCGCTTCGTGCAGCGCCCGGCCGGAGGGGCGGCACGTGGTCGACTGAGCCACCGCCAGGTGCCGGGGTGACGCACGGCACCACATACGCTGACCTGCGCTTCTTCCTCCCCGGAGGGCAGATCCGCGCTCGACTGTCAGTGCCCGCCGCTAGCCTTCCGACATGCCCGCCCGTATCAGCGACCCCGAGCAGCTCAAGGAGCTCCTCGGCATCCCGTTCACCCCGGAGCAGACGGCCTGCATCATCGCGCCGCCCGCCCCGCAGGTGATCGTGGCCGGAGCCGGGTCGGGCAAGACCACCGTCATGGCCGCCCGCGTGGTCTGGCTGGTCGGCACCGGCCAGGTCGCCCCCGAACAGGTCCTCGGCCTGACCTTCACCAACAAGGCCGCCGGCGAGCTGGCCGAACGCGTCCGCAAGGCACTGATCAACGCCGGCGTCACCGACCCGGACGTCATCGATCCCGACAACCCGCCCGGCGAGCCCGTGATCTCGACGTACCACGCCTTCGCCGGCCGCCTCCTCACCGACCACGGTCTGCGCCTCGGTCTGGAGCCCACCTCCCGGCTGCTCGCCGACGCCACCCGCTACCAGCTCGCCGCGCGCGTGCTGCGCGAGGCCCCCGGCCCCTACCCCGCGCTGACCCGCTCCTTCGCCGACCTCGTCAGCGACCTGCTCGCCCTCGACTCCGAACTCGCCGAACACCTCGTCGACCCCGAGGAACTGCGCTCCTGGGACGCGGACCTGCTGCGCACCCTCCAGAGCGCCAAGCTCACCAACGCCGACCTGCGCAAGGTGCCCGAGACGGCCGCCGCCCGCCGCGAACTGGCCGACCTCGTCCGCCGCTACCGGACGGCCAAGCGCGAACGCGACCTGCTCGACTTCGGCGACCAGATCGCCCTTTCCGCCCGCCTCGCCCGCATTCCCGAGGTGGGCCGGCTGCTGCGCGAGGAGTTCCGCGTGGTGCTCCTGGACGAGTACCAGGACACCTCTGTGGCCCAACGCGTCCTGCTCGCGGGCCTGTTCGGTGGAGGTACGGGCCATCCCGTGACCGCGGTCGGCGACCCCTGTCAGGCCATCTACGGCTGGCGCGGCGCCTCCGTCGCCAACCTGGACGACTTCCCCGCGCACTTCGCGCACGCCGACGGCCGCCGAGCCACCCGGCAGGCCCTCAGCGAGAACCGCCGCAGTGGCGGCCGCCTCCTCGACCTCGCCAACGGCCTCGCCGAACCCCTGCGCGCCATGCACGCGGGCGTGGAGGCCCTGCGCCCGGCCCCCGGCGCCGAGTACGACGGCACGGTCCGTTGCGCCCTGCTGCCCACCCACGCCGAGGAGCTCGACTGGATCGCCGACTCGATCGCCCACCTCGTGCACACCGGCACGGCACCCGGCGAGGTCGCCGTACTGTGCCGTACGGCGACCGACTTCGCCGAGATCCAGGGCGCCCTCGTGGCGCGGGACGTCCCCGTCGAGGTGGTTGGCCTGTCCGGGCTGCTGCATCTGCCCGAGGTCGCCGACCTCGTGGCCGTCTGCGAGGTCCTGCAGGACCCCGGCGCCAACGCCTCCCTGGTGCGCCTGCTGACCGGCCCGCGCTGGCGCATCGGCCCCCGCGACCTCGCCCTGCTGGGCCGCCGCGCCCGCCTGCTGGTCGCCCACGCACGCGTGGACGACGCCGACGACCCCGACGGCAGGCTCGCCGCCGCCGTCGAAGGGGTCGACCCGGCCGAGGTGATATCGCTCGCGGACGCCCTCGACACCTTCCTCGAAGCACCCATGGACGCCGAGGCGGATGACGACGGGCTGCCGTTCTCGCCGGACGCGCGCGTGCGCTTCGCCCGCCTGGCCGCCGAACTGCGCGACCTGCGCCGCTCGCTGTCCGACCCGCTGATGGACGTCCTGCACCGCGTCCTCGCCGTCACCGGTCTGGAGGTGGAGCTGTCGGCGTCCCCGCACGCCCTGGCCGCCCGCCGCCGCGAGACCCTGTCCAACTTCCTGGACGTCGCCGCGTCCTTCGCGGCGAGCGACGGCGAGGCCACCCTGCTCGCCTTCCTCGGCTTCCTGCGCACCGCAGCGCAGTACGAGAAGGGCCTCGACAACGCCCTGCCCGGCGGCGAGAACACCGTCAAGGTGCTCACCGCGCACAAGTCCAAGGGCCTGGAGTGGGACGTCGTGGCCGTCCCCGGACTGGTCAAGGGCACCTTCCCCAGCGCACAGGGCCGCGAGAAGTGGACGGCGCAGGCCAAGGTGGTGCCGCACGCCCTGCGCGGGGACACCGACACCCTGCCCGACGTCGACAGCTGGGACGCGCGCGGCATGAAGGCGTTCCACGAGGCCATGAAGGACCACCAGCACACAGAGGAGCTCCGCCTCGGCTACGTCACCTTCACCCGCCCCCGCTCCCTCCTGCTCGGATCCGGCCACTGGTGGGGGCCCAGCCAGAAGAAGCCGCGCGGTCCCTCCGACTTCCTCCAGGCCCTTCACGACCACTGCGCCGCCGGACACGGCGAGATCGAGGCCTGGGCCGAGGAGCCCGCCGAGGACGAGGAGAATCCCGCCCTGCACACGGCCGGCGTCGACCAGGTGTGGCCGCTCCCGCTGGATGCCGCGGCCCTGGCCCGCCGCCGCGCGGCCGCCGAGACCGTCCTCGCCCACCTGGACGCCCTCGCCGCCCAGGACGCCACCCACCCGCCGGCCGCCCACGACCCCGCCGCCCTCGACGACCCGGACTGGCCCCCGCCCCCGGACGAAGAGGACGGGCACGACCAGGACCCGTACGGCGAGCGACCGTACGAGGGCATGCCCGAGGATCCGTACGGGGACGAGCTTCCGTACGACGGCGGCGGCCCCGATGCGCAGGATCCCGACAGCTGGGACTCCTGGAGCGCCGAGCGGCCGACCGTTCCCCACCAGGCGCCCGCGCCCGGCGCACGCGCTCCGCGCACCACCGATGCCGCGCCCGAGACCTCTCTCACTCCCGAGGAGGCCCGCACCATCGCCTCCTGGGACCGTGACCTGGACGCGCTCACCGGAGAGTTGCTGCGCGCCCGGCAGACCGTTACCGACGTCCCGCTGCCCGCCGCGCTCACCGCCTCCCAGCTGTTGCGCCTGGCCGAGGACCCGGACGGGCTCGCGCAGGAACTCGCGCGCCCCATGCCACGCCCTCCGCAACCGGCCGCACGCCGGGGTACCCGGTTCCACGCCTGGGTCGAAGCCCGCTTCGAGGAGCTCACGCTGCCCCTGCTGGAACCGGACGAGCTGCCGGGCAGCGACGCCGAGATCGCCGACGAACAAGACCTGGAAGCCCTGAAGGAGGCCTTCGAACGCACCGAGTACGCCCGTCGCACCCCCTACCGGGTCGAAGCGCCCTTCCAGCTCACCCTCGCCGGCCGCGTCGTACGGGGCCGCATCGACGCGGTCTACAAACACGGCGACGGCGATGGGGCGACGTACGAGATCGTCGACTGGAAGACCAGCCGCACCCGTACCGCCGACCCGCTCCAGCTCGCCGTGTACCGGCTGGCGTGGGCCGAGCAGCAGGGCGTGCCGCCCGAGTCGGTCACGGCCGCCTTCCTGTACGTGCGCACCGGCGAGGTCGTGCGGCCGCGGGACCTGCCGGACCGGGCCGCCCTGGAACGGCTCCTCACGGAAGACGCCGAAACGGCACACCGGGCAAGCTGAGTGTGACGAACCGCCCGCCGAGGATGTCGGTGCGGGCCGATAGGCTCGTGAGCATGAGCCAGACCCCGGACAGCGCCGTCCGCACGTACATCGAGCAGCACCGCGCCGCCTTCCTCGACGACCTCGCGGCATGGCTGCGCATCCCCTCCGTGTCGGCCCAGCCCGACCACGCGTCCGACGTACGACGCAGCGCCGACTGGCTCGCCACCAAGCTCAAGGAGACGGGCTTCCCGACCGTCGAGGTCTGGCAGACCGCCGGCGCCCCGGCCGTCTTCGCCGAGTGGCCCTCCGGCGATCCCGAGGCGCCCACCGTCCTGGTCTACGGCCACCACGACGTGCAGCCCGCCGCCCGCGAGGACGGCTGGGACAGCGACCCCTTCGAGCCGGTCGTCCGCGGTAACCGTCTCTACGCGCGCGGGGCGGCCGACGACAAGGGCCAGGTGTTCTTCCACACACTCGGCGTCCGCGCCCACCTCGCCGCCACCGGCCGCACCGCCCCCGCGGTCAACCTGAAGCTGCTGATCGAGGGCGAGGAGGAGTCCGGCTCCCCGCACTTCCGGGCCCTGGTCGAGGAGCACGCGGGACAGCTCGCCGCCGACGCCGTGATCGTCTCCGACACCGGCATGTGGTCCGAGGACACCCCGACCGTCTGCACCGGCATGCGCGGCCTCGCCGAGTGCGAGATCCGGCTGTACGGCCCCGACCAGGACATCCACTCCGGCTCCTTCGGCGGCGCCGTACCCAACCCAGCCACCGCCGCCGCCCGCCTGGTCGCCGCCCTGCACGACGAGCACGCGCGCGTGGCGATCCCCGGCTTCTACGACGGCATCGTGGAGCTGACCGACCGCGAGCGTGAACTCTTCGCCGAGCTCCCCTTCGACGAACAGCGCTGGCTGCACACCGCGAAGTCCCGGGCCACCCGCGGCGAGGCCGGCTACAGCACCCTCGAACGCATCTGGGCCCGCCCGACCGCCGAGGTCAACGGCATCGGCGGCGGCTACCAGGGCCCCGGCAGCAAGACGATCATCCCGTCCTCGGCCATGGTGAAGCTGTCCTTCCGGCTGGTCGCCGGCCAGGACCCCGACCACCTCGAGAAGGCTGTCCGCGCCTGGGCCGAGACCCAGGTGCCCGCCGGGATCCGGTACGAGATCGTCTTCGGCTCGGCCACGCGCCCGTGCCTGACCCCGCTCGACCACCCCGCGCTGCAGTCCGTGGTCCGCGCCATGGGCCACGCCTTCGAGAAGTCGGTCCGTTTCACCCGCGAGGGTGGCTCCGGACCCGCCGCCGACCTCCAGGAGGTCCTCGGCGCCCCCGTGCTCTTCCTGGGTATCTCCGTCCCCTCCGACGGCTGGCACGCCCCGAACGAAAAGGTCGAGCTGGACCTCCTCCTCAAGGGTGTCGAGACCAGCGCCTACCTGTGGGGTGACCTGGCCGAGCACTGGCGTCACACGCCCTGACCGGCCGGCGCCGTACGGGAGGGCATCGCGCGCGGGGCACACTGGAAGGACCGTCCCGCCCGTCCCGCCCGCGCCCGGCCCGGTGCCCTCCCGCCCGCGTCCCGCCGAACCGCCCGCCGAACGAACCGCTGCACTGGGGGAGTTGGAAGCACCCGTGACCACCTGGACCGACGACACAGCCGATCGACCCATCTCGCTGACCGCTTCGAGCGGCATCGACCGCGCCGCGCACCACCGGCTCGACGAGGCCTGGCTCGCGGCGGCGTGGAGCCACCCCACGACGCGCTGCTTCGTGGTCTCCGGCGGCCAGGTGCTCATCGACGAGACACCGGACGGCCGGACCGAACTCGTCATGACGCCCTCCTTCGAGGCCCCGCTCACCGAGGCGCACCGCTACTTCCTCGGCATCGACGAGGACGGCGTCAGCTACTTCGCGCTCCAGAAGGACGCGCTGCCCGGCCGTATCGACCAGTCCGCACGCCCCGCCGGGCTGCGGGAGGCCGGCCTGCTGCTCTCGCCGCGCGACGTCGGGCTGATGGTGCACGCGGTCGGCCTGGAGAACTGGCAGCGCACCCATCGCTTCTGCTCCCGCTGCGGCGAACGCACGGTCATCGCCGCCGCCGGTCACATCCGCCGCTGTCCGGCCTGCGGCGCCGAGCACTACCCGCGCACCGACCCGGCCGTGATCATGGCCGTGACCGACGCGGACGACCGCATCCTGCTCGGCCGCCAGGTCCACTGGCCCGAGGGCCGCTTCTCCACGCTCGCCGGCTTCGTCGAACCCGGCGAGTCCATCGAGCAGGCGGTGCGCCGCGAGGTGTCCGAGGAGGTCGGCGTCACCGTCGGTCCAGTGGAGTACGTGGCCAGCCAGCCCTGGCCCTTCCCGTCCAGCCTGATGCTCGGCTTCATGGCCCGCGCCACCTCGACCGAGATCGACGTCGACGGCGACGAGATCCACGAGGCCCGCTGGTTCTCCCGCGAGGAACTGCACGACGCCTTCGAGTCCGGCGAAGTGCTGCCGCCCTACGGCATCTCCATCGCGGCCCGCCTGATCGAGATGTGGTACGGCAAGCCGCTGCCGACGCGCAGCTTCATCTGAGACACACAACAGGGCGGTCCCTGATCCTTCAGGGGCCGCCCTGCTGTGTGGTCACCGCGGAAAACCGCGGAGCGTCAGGCGACGAGCTTCTGCTTCACCTGGGCGAGCGACGGGTTCGTCAGCGTGGAGCCGTCCGCAAAGAGCACCGTCGGGACAGTCTGGTTTCCGCCATTCGCCTTCTCCACGAAGGCGGCGGACTCGGGGTCCTGCTCGATGTTGATCTCGGTGTAGGCGATGCCCTCCCGGTCCAGCTGGCTCTTCAGCCGCCGGCAGTAGCCGCACCAAGTCGTGCTGTACATCGTCACAGTGCCCTGCATGTCTCTCGCGCTCCTCAGGCAGGTCGGAAAATCGTCCGGGGGGAGAACATACGCGAGCCGCCCGCCATTCCCACCCGGGGTATCCACAGGTGGCTGTGACGCCTGCCGCATTCATACGACGATGTGTGCCCGCCTGTGGACAACCGGCACGGCAGTCCCGGGCGACCTGGCAGCATGGCGGTGTGACAGCAGCAACGCACTCCACCCTCTTCCCGCAGGCACCGGACTCTGCCGACGCGGTGCTCGAAGGGCTCGACCCCGAGCAGCGCGCGGTGGCCACCGCCCTGCACGGCCCGGTGTGCGTCCTGGCCGGAGCGGGCACGGGCAAGACGCGGGCGATCACACACCGCATCGCCTACGGCGTGCGCGCCGGCATCCTGCAGCCCTCCAGCGTGCTCGCCGTCACCTTCACCAACCGCGCCGCCGGGGAGATGCGCGGCCGGCTGCGCCAGCTCGGCGCCCACGGCGTCCAGGCCCGCACCTTCCACTCCGCCGCCCTGCGCCAGCTCCAGTACTTCTGGCCGAAAGCGATCGGTGGCGGCATGCCCCGGCTCGTCGACCGCAAGATCCAGCTTGTCGCCGACGCCGCCGCAAGCCTGGGCACCCGGCTCGACCGGGGCGAGCTGCGCGACGTCACCGCCGAGATCGAATGGTCCAAGGTCACCCAGACCATCCCCGCCGACTACCCGTACACGGCCGCGAAGGCGGGCCGCGAGGCCCCGCGCGACCCCGCTGAGATCGCCCACCTCTACGCGGCCTACGAAGACCTCAAGCGCGACCGCGCCGTGATCGACTTCGAGGACGTCCTGCTGCTGACCGTCGCCATCCTCCAGGACCGGCACGACATCGCCGAACAGGTCCGCGCGCAGTACCAGCACTTCGTCGTCGACGAGTACCAGGACGTCAGCCCCCTGCAGCAGCGGCTGCTGGAGCTCTGGCTCGGCGACCGCGACAACCTGTGTGTCGTCGGTGACGCCAGCCAGACGATCTACTCGTTCACGGGAGCAACGCCCGACCACCTCCTCGACTTCCGCGCCCGGCACCCCGGCGCCACCGTCGTCAAACTCGTCCGCGACTACCGCTCCACCCCCCAGGTGGTCCACCTCGCCAACGGCCTGCTCGCCCAGGCCCGCGGCCGCGCCGCCGACCACCGGCTGGAACTGGTCTCCCAGCGCGCCCCCGGCCCCGAGCCCGTCCACACCGAGTACACCGACGAGCCGGCCGAGGCCGAGGGCGCCGCCCGCCGCATCCGCGAGCTGATCGACGCGGGCGTCCCGGCCGCCGAGATCGCCGTGCTGTTCCGTACGAACGCCCAGTCCGAGACCTACGAGCAGGCCCTCGCCGACGCCGGCGTGCCCTACCAGCTGCGCGGTGCGGAGCGCTTCTTCGACCGGCCCGAGGTGCGCAAGGCCGGCATCGCCCTGCGCGGCGCTGCCCGCTTCGGCGGCAACGACTCCCTGCTGGACGACGTCGTGGACCTGCCTTCCCAGGTCCGTGCCGTCCTGTCGGGAGAGGGCTGGACCACCGAGCCCCCGGCCGGCTCCGGCGCCGTCAGGGAGCGCTGGGAATCCCTCGCCGCCCTGGTCAGCCTCGCCCACGACCTCGCCGCCGCCCGACCCGGCGCCACCCTCGGCGACTTTGTGGCGGAACTCGACGAGCGGGCGAACGCCCAGCACGCCCCGACCGTCCAGGGCGTCACCCTCGCCTCCCTGCACGCCGCCAAGGGCCTGGAGTGGGACGTCGTCTTCCTGGTCGGCATCGCCGAGGGCATGCTGCCCATCACCTACGCCAGAACCGACGAGCAGATCGAGGAGGAACGCCGTCTGCTCTACGTGGGTGTCACGCGGGCGCGGGAACGGCTCCACCTCTCCTGGGCGCTGTCCCGGTCACCCGGCACCCGCCCCAACCGCAGGCCCAGCCACTTCCTCGACGGTCTGCGTCCCGGCACCACGCCCACCGTCGGCCGCACCGGCAGCGCCGTCACCGGAGGCATCGAGCGCGGGACCGTCACCGGCACCATCGCCGCTCCCCGGCGCGCCCAGCGCACCCCCGCCCGCTGCCGGGTCTGCGGCCGCACGCTCACCGACGCGGGCGAGATGAAGCTGATGCGCTGTGAGGAATGCCCCTCGGACATGGACGAAGGGCTCTACGAACGGCTGCGGGAGTGGCGGGCCGTCCAGGCCGAGCGCAGCGGGCAACCGGACTTCTGTGTCTTCACCGACCGCACCCTGATGGCCATTGCCGAGGCGCGGCCCGGGAGTCCCGCCGAGCTCTCCCGCATCCCCGGCGTCCTCAGCCGCAAGCTGCGCAGCTACGGAACCGACGTTCTGGCGATCTGCGCAGGCCGCGAGGTCGGCGAAGGCGACGAGGCCGACTGATGCGAACTCGTCGAAAAAATAGTTTGCGCATGCCCACCAATCCCCATAGGTTCTAGGCACGGAAGCAGCGGCCTTCTCGAAGGGCCCTGCTCCGTGATGTACTTGCATATCCGAACGGACTGGTTCACCCCAGTCCCTTGAGACGCCGAGAGGAGGCGAGTCCAGTGATCAGCATCAACACCAGCACCATCAGCACGGCCAAACTGACCGATCGCTCGACCGTCTCCCTGTGCATGCTCGGCGCCTCCCACCAGGGCACCGGTCTGTCCGGCATTCGTGCCGACCGTCCGGCGTCCTCCCTCGCTCTCGCAGGCCTCCCCGCCCGCGAGCGCAATGAGCGACCGACCAAGGCACTGGAAGCGGTAGCGGCACAGGCGCAGGCCTATGCCTTTGCGGCGGCCGGTGCCGGATTCCGGAAGCAGACGACGCAGCACCACCTGATGTGGGCCTTCCGTGGGCCAAAACCCTGGAGTGATCCAGCCTGATCCGATCAGGCCGGCGCCTTCAGGGCCGCGGAACCCCATCCGGGATCCGCGGCCCTTCTGTTTTCCCCGAACGGGGACGACGGAGCGAAGGGGCCTCGGGAACAAAAGAACCCGGTACCAAGCCGACACCCGGTCAACCGGCCGGACCGACCAGACGAGGAAGACCAACCGTGCAACTCGAAGCGCACGCCCCGTCCGTACCGCCTTCGCAAACGATCCCCCCGCCCGGCCTCACGGAGGACTCCACCTTGATCCCCCTCACCGCGCTCACCGCGCTCGACGACGCCATCGAGAACCTCGGCGTACCCGTCCCCTGCCGCTCCTACGACCCGGAGGTCTTCTTCGCCGAGTCGCCGACGGACGTCGAGTACGCCAAGTCCCTCTGCCGGACCTGCCCGCTGATCGAGGCCTGCCTCGCCGGCGCCAGGGAGCGGCGTGAGCCCTGGGGCGTCTGGGGTGGCGAGTTGTTCGTCCAGGGTGTCGTCGTCGCCCGGAAGCGGCCGCGTGGCCGCCCGCGGAAGAACCCGGTCACGGCATGAACATCGCAGGAACGATCGACCGTCCCCTCACGCACGACCCCCAGAAGCAGGCCCCGATGAAGCCGTCCACCAGCGAGCCCGCAGGCTCCGCGACTCCAGACGTCACCACCTCCGGCGCGACCGAAGCGCGCCAGAACAGGACCCGAGAGATGCAACTCATGCAAGAAGCCCTGGCTCGTGCGCATATGCACGAGCGACTCCATGACGCCGTGCGGGAACGCCGGGCCGTGCGCCTGGCGGTCGCCCAGCGGATGCAGCGCCGGGCCGAGCGTGCCTCGCTGCGCGCCCGGCGCGCGCTCGCCATGGCGGTCATGCAGTAACGATCACACCTGCAGAAGCGGTGGCCTCCCCGCCCGGGAGGCGAGCCTTCTGAAGCGGGGGCCGGTCCGGCCGAACGGACCGGCCCCCGCGGTGCGTTGCGCAGGCGATCCGCGGCCGACGGGGTTATCGTCGCCAGGTGACGAGTCTTCCCGGAGGAAGTGATCAGGGCGGCTCCACCCCGGAGCGCCGCGTGCTCGTGTGCGCCCGCTGCGGCACCCCCGCCCACGGCACCCAGCCGACCACCTGGACCTGTTCCGTGGAGAACGGCGTCCGCCAGTACTTCTGCGACCGCTGCTCCAGGGAGAACCTGAGGGCTATCGAGGGGCGGCTGGACTCGTCCTGGTGGTGAGTCCGCTCACCCGCGCCGCGAGATGCAGCGGCGTCCAACCTTGGGGCATCAACCGCATCCGGATCGGCGCCATCCGGCCGGCTCTGCCCCCGCTCAAGGCACCTGGGACCCGGAGGCACCCTGGTTCGTGCCCTGGCCGGGAGTCCCGGTCAGGCCTCCGCTGCCGTCTCCTCCGCCTCGACCTGGTCTTCTTCGAGCACAAAGCCCGGCAGCCAGTCCTCCAGTTCCTCGCGGAGCCGTACCGTGGCTCCGAGTTGGCACAGGACGCCGATGGTGCTCAGGGTCACCCGGTGGATCAGCAGGTAGGCGGGCGGCAGGTTGAGCCGCTTGCCCAGCTGGTAGGCGGGTGAGCGGGGGTCGGCGATGCGGGCGGCCTGGTTGCGCATCCAGGTGCGGTTGAAGGCGAACGCCTCGACCCGGGCCGGTTCGATGATCGGCAGCAGGTAGTCGAGGACCGCGTCGGGGTCCAGCTCTATGGACTCCTTGACGAATCCTTCCTCACAGAGGAGTTCGTAGACCGGCTCGGCCTCGCCGTCCAGCGTCATGCGGAGCGAGATGCCGATCGGTGTCGGCAGACCGCCGGGCAGCCGGTCGACCGTGCCGAAGTCCAGGACGCCCAGGCGCCAGTCGTCCTCGCCGGCCGGGCCGCCGGGCAGTAGCCGGAAATTGCCGGGATGCGGGTCGGCGTGCAGCAGGCCGGTGCGGGCCGGGCCCGAGAAGAGGAACCGGGCCAGGAGCTGGCCGGCGCGGTCGCGCTGCTCCGGGGTGCCGTCCGAGATCACCTCCGACAGCGGGATGCCGTCGATCCACTCGGTCACCAGGACCTGGTCGCACTGGTGCACCACCGCCGGGACCACCACGTCCGGGTCGCCCGCGAACTCCTCCGCGTGGACGGTCTGGGCCTGCGCCTCCAGCCCGTAGTCCAGCTCCTCGGAGACGCGATCCCTCAGCTCCGCGATGAGCGGCTTGATGTCCATGCCGGGAATCAGCGGCCCCAACAGGCGGGCGAAACGGCTCAGTTGGCCCAGATCGGAGAGCAGGGCCTCGCCGGCGCCCGGGTACTGCACCTTGACCGCCACCTCACGGCCGTCGTGCCACACGGCCCGGTGCACCTGCCCGATCGAGGCCGCGGCGGCCGGCTTGTCCTCGAACTCTTCGAACAGATCACGCCAGTCCGGTCCGAGCCGTTCCTCCAGCACCCCGTGCACCGTGCGGGTCGGCATCGGCGGCGCCGCCTCCTGGAGCTTGGTGAGCGCGGCGCGGTAGGGCCCGGCGATCTCCTCGGGCAGCGCGGACTCGAAGACGGACAGGGCCTGCCCGAACTTCATCGCACCGCCCTTCAGCTCGCCCAGTACCTTGAACAGCTGCTCCGCCGTGCGCTGTTGCAGTTCCCGGCCGACGATCTCCGCGGACTCGCCCACGATCCGCTTGCCCAGCCCCCAGGTCGCCCGGCCGGCGAAGCCGAGCGGGAGCGCGGCGAGCTTCGCGGTACGGGTGACCGCCTTCCGGGGAAGATCAGACATGCGCCCTCCAAGTCCCAGTCGGCCGCGCCGCGCCTGCCTTGCGTCGTCGCTCGGTCGACGGCCGTTGCACCGCCATTGTCTCGCGTGCTTCGCCGCCGGTTGAGGAGTGCTCCCCTTTAGGTCTGTCCGCAGCGCCGCAACCGCATGCCGGATGCGGCCGGAGGGGGTGGGCGTGCCAGTTCAGGCCGGGCGTGGTCACCTCCCAGCGGGTGCCGGTGCTGGACGACGACTCCCCGTCGAGGAAGGCGAGCGCGTGCGCCGCGGCCAGTCCGGCGATCGCCGTGGCCAGCG
The DNA here is from genome assembly GCF_040680215.1 of Streptomyces sp. NPDC052107. Taxonomy (NCBI): domain Bacteria; kingdom Bacillati; phylum Actinomycetota; class Actinomycetes; order Kitasatosporales; family Streptomycetaceae; genus Streptomyces; species Streptomyces sp. NPDC052107. Next base: position 14,443 of record NZ_JBFAWG010000041.1, on the reverse strand, counting down.
TCAGATCGCAGGCCGCGACCCGGCGGGCCCTGGCGCACCGCCACTGTGCGGTCAGCCGCGGCCAGGCCGGGTCCCGGTCCCCGCGGTCGAGGTGCAGACAGCCGGCGCAGGGCGACTCGCCGGGCAGCACGAGCGGTCCGACGACTCCGGTGCCCTCCACGACGCCGGCGTACAGGTGGGGGGTCCCGGAGGCCATGAGCGGCTCGACGTCGGCCGGGTCAGGGGCGTGCACGGCGACATCGTCCCGGGGGGCGAGGATCACCAGGGAGAACCCGGGGTCCTGGGCGCCGGATCCGGGGGAGTGGGCGTGGCGAGGTGGGCGGTCGGGTGCCGCACGGCGCACGGCGGCCCGCGCGGCCGTGTCCCGGCGCTCGCCGAGCGACTCGGCGGGCAGCCCGCCCGGCGCCACGTCCCACGGCTCCACGCACCCCACGTCGCGCATGTCGACCTCGCCGATTCCGGCGCCCGACAGTGCTGATGCCAGCACCGCGCCGACCCGTCCCGCGCCCCGCACCCGCACGCGCAGGGCGCGGCGGGCGGCGAGCCGGGAGAGCGCGCCGCCGGGCTCGGCCGTGGTCAGGGACGGCGCGGCGAGGTCGGGGCGCAGTCGACGCAGGACGTCCGTCTTGGCGCGCAGCGCTTCGGCGGCGGGTCCGCCGCCGCGCGCGTCGTCGACCAGGCCCGCGCGGGTCAGCTGCTCCAGCAGGGTGTCGACCTGGCCGGCCGGGAGGTCCATGCGGTGGCCTTCCTCGCGGAGCAGCGGCAGCCCGCGGGTGCCGTTGAGCAGATCCAGGAAGCCGCGCGTCGCCGGGTCCGTCGGTCCCAGTGTCAGCGCGTGCGCCGGGGTCATCCCGAACTGGACGGTGTCGCGATCACGCCAGCCGCGCCGCAGCGCGGGCTTGATCACCGGATGCATGACTGGCCCCCCGTATCCCTTGAAAGCGTCCCGAACCGAAAGCATCCCGAACAATTCGTCGCCGGTGGAACCGGTCATGCTCCCCCGACGCCTGCCAGCATGCCGTGCCGGTCCGCCCGGCGCCGAGAGTTATCCACAGGTTGGGGGTGTTCGTCGCATAAGAGGGCTGGATGAAGTGTGTCAAACAAGACGTGCGGAGCCCCGTAAACCGGATGTGCGGATCAGTCGTAGGAATCACAGGAATCAAACGCGAGGTGGGAGATCGGCATCCAACCGTTCCGGAGCCGGGACTTCGGCCCTGCCCAGCGGGTAACGTCGGGGCGTGCCCGCCGACCCACTGCACCGCGCCGGAAAGCCACAGCGCAGCACGACGAGCCAGCCGCCCGGCGGCTCGGGGGCGAGCGCGATCGAGGTCCGCAGGAGTTCCCGGCGCCGCCGGACGGTCTCCGCGTACCGCGAGGGCGATCGCACCGTCGTACTGATCCCCGCCCGGATGTCGAAGGCGGAGGAACAGCGCTGGATCACCGTCATGCTCGACAAACTCGCCGCCCAGGAGAGCAAGCGGGTGCTCGGCGACGCCGAGCTCGCCGAGCGTGCCGAGCGGCTGTCCGCCCAGTACTTCGACGGCCGGGCGCGCCCCGCCTCCGTGCGCTGGGTCACCAACCAGAACACCCGCTGGGGCTCGTGCACCCCGGCCGAGGGCAGCATCCGGCTCTCGCACCGGCTGCAGGGGATGCCCGAGTACGTCGTCGACTACGTCCTCTGCCATGAGCTGGCCCATCTGCTGGTCCCCGGTCACGGGCCGGACTTCTGGCGGCTGTTGGAGGCGTACCCGCGCACCGAGCGCGCCCGCGGTTACCTCGAAGGGGTGGTCGCCGCGGAGCGGCTTCCGCATGTGCCGGGGGCGCGCGGGGAGTGAGCCGGGCATCCGTCCGCCTCCGGGCGCGGTTGTGTACCGGGTCTGTACCGGCTGCGTCCGCTGTCGGACTTTGCCGTTAGCCTGACGCGACGCACTCACATTCGGGATGGGGGACGGTCGTTACGCATGGCCAGGGAATTCCAACGCGGCCACAAGGCCAGGATCAGTGACCTCACGGCGGGCACGGATCTGTACGTAGGCGTGCAGATCTCCGCCCCCGGGCTGACCTTCGACATCAGCTGCTTCGGTCTGGACGCCGACGAGCGCCTCTCGGACGACCGGTACTTCGTCTTCTTCAACCAGCCGAAGTCCCCGGAGGAGTCCATCCAGCTGCTGGGTGCCCAGGCGGGCGACACCGAGTCCTTCCGGGTCACCCTGGACCGGATCCCGTCGCACATCCACAAGCTGTCCTTCACGGCGACCATCGACGGCACCGGGCAGATGTCGCAGATCGCCCCCGGCTACCTGCGGATCGTGGCGGGCGGCGAGGAGGTCGCGCGGTACTCCTTCAACGGCGCGGAGTTCTCCACCGAGCGGGCCGTGATGCTCGGCGACATCTACCTGAAGGACGTGTGGCGGTTCGCCGCCGTCGGGCAGGGCTTCGACGGCGGACTGGACGCGCTGCTGAAGAACTTCGGCGGCGAGGTGCTGGAGGAGGAGGCGCCCGCCGCCCCGCAGCAGCCGCAGCCCGGTGCCGCCCCCGGCTTCGCCCCGCCCGCCCAGGCCACGGCCCCGCCCCCGTTCGCCGCCCCCTCCGCCCCGGCCCCCGCGCCCGCCCCGGCACCTGCGCCTGCTCCCGCGCCGCAGCCCGCCGCCCAGGGCTTCGCCCCGCCGTCCGGAGCCACACCCCCGCAGGGCTTCACACCGCCGCCCGGGCAGACCCCGCAGAGCCACACCCCGCCCCCGGCGCCCGTGCCCAACGTGCACGCCGCGCCGACGGTCATCGCCCCCCTGACCCCGCCCGCCGGCGGCACCGTCCCGCCGCCCGCCCCGGCCCCCGCACCGTACGGACAGCCCCAGCAGCAGCCGTACGGCCAGCCGTCCCAGCAGCCGTCCTACGGCGGTCAGCCGACCGCGTCGATGCCGCCGGGCTACGGTCAGCAGCCGCCCTCCTACGGCGGCCAGCCCACCCCGCCCATGCCCCCGGGCTACGGGCAGGTCCCCGGCCAGCAGCCCGCCGGCTACGGAGTGCCGCAGGGCGCCCCGCAGGGCGGCGCCGGTGTGACGGCCGCGCTCCAGGCGTTCAAGGAGACGCCGACCGGGCAGCGCTGGACGCAGCAGAACAAGAAGCTCATCCGCGTCGACCTCGGCATCGGCGGGCAGCCCGTGCTGGCCAGGCAGGGCAGCATGGTGCTCTACCAGGGCAAGGTCGACTTCGGCTACAAGGGCGCCGGGTTCGCCGGGCGGATCGTCGGCAACGCCACCGGCCAGGAGATGCAGCTGATGCGCTGCACCGGCAACGGCCAGGTGTTCCTCGCCGAGAACGCCACCCATGTGCACCCCGTCGAACTGCAGGGCGACGCGATCTGTGTGTCCGCGGAGAACGTCCTCGCCTTCGACGAGAGCCTCCAGTACGAGGTGCGCCGCATCGAGGGCCACGGCATCCCCGGCGGCGCCCTGTTCACCATGCAGTTCCAGGGCACCGGCACGATCGTCGTCAAGACGCACGGCACGCCCGTGGTCCTGCCGGTCACGCCGACCACCTTCGCCGACTGCAACGCGGTCGTCGCCTGGTCGGCCGCCTCCCAGGTGATCGTCTCCAGCCAGGTCCGCATGCGCCGCAACGCCTACCCGGGCGACACCGGCGAGAGCGTCAACCTCCAGTTCCGGGGCGCGCCCGGCAACTTCATCGTCGTCCAGCCGTACGAGGTCTAAAGGGAGCCCGTCATGAACCAGCCGCTCGCGGGCTACGCCTCCGCACCCGTCACCGCCCGCATGGAGAACCACGGCAGCCACATGCTGAAGGTCGCCATGCAGACCGGGAACGACCTCCTCGCGCGCGTGGGCTCGATGGTCGCCTACGAAGGCTTCATCCAGTACGAGCCCAACCCGCCGGCCGTCCGCCAGATCGCCCGCGACTGGATCACCGGCGAGGGCGCGCCCCTGATGAAGTGCACCGGGGACGGCCTGCTCTACCTCGCCGACTACGGAGCCAACGTCGTCGTGATCAACCTCAACGGCGACGGTATCTCCGTCAACGCCACCAACCTGCTCGCCTTCGACGCCCACCTCAGCTGGGGCGTGGAACGGGTCAAGGGGCTCGCGAAGTTCGCCGGGCAGGGCCTGTGGAACACCAGGATCTCCGGGCAGGGCTGGGTGGCGCTGACCTCCCGGGGCAAGCCGATCGTCGTCGACTGCGGCGGCGGTGAGGACGAGACGTACGTCGACCCGGACGCGCTCGTGGCCTGGTCGCCGAACCTGAGGGTGAAGGGCAAGCGCAGCTTCAAGGCGCAGTCGCTGATCGGCCGGGGCAGCGGCGAGGCCTACCAGATGGCCTTCTCCGGCCAGGGCATCGTCGTCGTCCAGCCCAGCGAGGACAGCACCGACCGCCTCCGGATCCGGGGCTGAGGGGGAGCCAGAAAGTCATGCAGAGCCCGCTTTTCGCATACAACGACCTCCAGACCCAGGAGCGCTGGAGCCTGCAGAACGCGCAGCTGCTCCGCGTCACCCTGGAGGGCCACGACGACATCCTCGCCCGCAAGGGCACCATGGTCGCCTACCAGGGGCTGATGGAGTTCGACGCCGAGTACCAGAGCAACAACCAGGCACGCGCGCGTGCGTACACCGGCGAGGGCCTGGACCTGATGCGCTGTCACGGGCAGGGCACGGTGTACCTCGCCAACCTGGCCCAGCACGTGCACATCATGGACGTCGAGCAGGACGGGCTGACCGTCGACAGCTCCTACGTCCTCGCCATGGACTCCTCGCTGCACTACGAGGTCGTCGCCGTCGACAGCCTCTACGGCATCTCCGGCTCCGGGAAGTACCAGCTGAACATCACCGGGCGCGGCAAGGTCGCCCTGATGACCTCGGGCGCGCCGCTGCTGATGCAGGTCACGCCGGACAAGTACGTCAACTGCGACGCGGACGCGATCGTCGCCTGGTCCACCGGGCTGCGCGTGCAGATGCAGGCCCAGACGCATTCCTCCGGCGTGTGGCGCCGGCGCGGCAACACCGGTGAGGGCTGGGAGCTGAGCTTCATGGGGTCCGGGTTCGCGCTGGTCCAGCCCAGCGAGCTGCTGCCGCCGCAGAACGCGGTGATCGGTCAGGGCCTCGCCGCCCAGTTCGGCATGGGGCAGCACGGGGCGCGCGGGCAGAACCAGGGGAACGTCTGGAGCTGAGCCCAGGGATCCTCGGGATCCGGGTCCGGAAAGCAAACGTAAGGGGCGGCGCCGTGGCGGGCGCCCCTTACATGCTCACAGCCTCGCGCGGGCCGCCGCCAGCAGACGTACGACCGACTCGTCGGCCACGTCCGCCACCTCCTCGTAGGCGAACCAGCGCAGGTCCAGTGACTCGTCGCTGATCGCGTGCTCGGCGCCCGCCGGGGCCAGGGCCGCGTACTGGACGTCGTAGTGACAGTGGCACGGCGCTGGGATCGGATGCCGGTCCAGGCGCACCGGGCCGCCGGGCAGCAGGGTCAGCCCGAAGACGCCGGACTCCTCCGTGGCCTCGCGCAGGGCCGCCGCCGCGAGCGAGGCGTCGCCCGGCTCGCAGTGGCCGCCCATCTGCAGCCACATCCGCAGCTTCTTGTGCAGCGTGAGCAGCACCCGGCCGCGCTCGGGATCGATCACCAGGGCGCTCGCCGTGACATGGCCCGCGTGGCAGGCCTTCCACATGCCGTCCGGGTGGGCCGCCAGATGGTCGAGGTAGGCCTGGCGCAGCACGTCCTGGCCCTCGTACCCCTTCAGCACGAGGACCGCGTCGTCGTACAGGCTCACTCGGCGTCGTCACCCTCCGTGTCGCCGCCCTTGACGTCGTCGTCCTTCGTGCGCAGGTCCGGCTTGCCGTGCGCACCGCCGGCCGCCTCGCCCAGCATCTTGTCCAGCTCGGAGAAGTCCAGCTGCTCGCGGTGCACGAAGCCGTCCGGGTCGTCCAGGTCGGTCGCGGTCGGCAGCATGTCCGGGTGGGCCCACAGTCCGTCCCGGCCGTCGACCCCGCGCGCGTCCGTGAGCGAGGCCCACAGGCGGGAGGCGTCGCGCAGCCGGCGCGGGCGCAGCTCCAGGCCGATCAGCGTGGCGAAGGTCTGCTCGGCGGGGCCGCCCGTGGCACGGCGGCGGCGCAGAGTCTCGCGCAGGGCGTCGGCGGACGACAGACGCGGCTTCGCGGCCGCGTGGACCACCGCGTCCACCCAGCCTTCGACGAGCGCCAGAGCGGTCTCCAGACGGGCCAGGGCGGCCTTCTGTTCGGGGGTGTCCTCCGGCTGGAACATGCCCTGCTGGAGCGCGTCCTGGAGCTGCTCGGGGTTCTGCGGGTCGAACTGGCCGACCACGTCCTCCAGCTTGGCGGTGTCGACCTTGATCCCGCGCGCGTACCCGTCGACCGCGCCGAACAGGTGCGAGCGCAGCCACGGCACATGCGCGAACAGGCGCTGGTGGGCCGCCTCGCGCAGGGCCAGGTACAGCCGCACCTCTTCCTGCGGCACGCTGAGGTCCTTGCCGAACGCCTCCACGTTGGCCGGCAGCAGCGCGGCCTTGCCGGCCGGGCCGAGCGGCAGGCCGATGTCGGTGGAGCCGACGACCTCGCCCGCGAGCACGCCGACGGCCTGCCCGATCTGCGTGCCGAACATGGCGCCGCCCATCGAGCGCATCATGCCGATCAACGGGCCCGCCATGGCCTGCATCTCCTCCGGCAGGACGTCGCCCATGGCCGCGCCGACCCGCTCGGCGACCGGGTCGACCAGCTCCTGCCAGGCCGGCAGGGTCGCCTCGACCCACTCCGCGCGGGACCAGGCCACCGCGGAGGCCGAACCCGACGGCAGGGACGTCACGTCGTCCAGCCACAGGTCGGCCAGACGAACGGCCTCCTCGACCGCCTTGCGCTCGGCCGGGCCGACGCTTGCGTCCTTCGTGCCGTCCGGGGTGCCCTGGGCGACCGTCTGGCGGGCGATCTGCTTGGCCATGTCCCAGTTCACCGGGCCGCCCTCGTAGGAGAGCATCTGGCCCAGCTGCTGGAACGCGGCGCCCAGATCGGTGGGATTCAGGGACCCGAACATCGCTGCGAGCGGGTTGTCGGCGCCGGGGCCGCCAAAGCCTCCGGCTCCGGGCAGGCCGCCGAAGCCGAACGGGTTGGCCGGTCCCTGCCCACCACCGCTCTGCTGGTCCTTCTTCTTGCCCTCGTCGCCGTCTTCCGGCTCCTCCGGCGGAAGGCCGAAACCGAATGGGGTGTCACTCACGGGATTCCTCGGCTGGTAAGGCCACCGGCTTCTCTCCGGCGGCGCGGCTGCCCGACAACACCACCCAGCGTAGACACCCGGACCCGATCGGGCCTCGATGCTTCGCCCACGGCAGGCCTGCGGCAGGATGGATGCACCTGGTACGCACGCTCACGCGCGCTCGTACTGAAGACAACCGCTGGAGACGCCCGGTGAGTTCCCCAGATCCACAGGTTCGCGCAGCGCGAAACCCATCAACCCCTCCCGCCCTGCGCGGACCCGTCGTGGCGGTCACCGGCGCCGCCACCGGGGTCGGTGCCCTGCTCACCGAGCGGCTCGCGGCCTCCGAGGAGATCAAGCAGGTCGTCGCCATCGACGAGCGGCGCGGCGAGTGCGCCGCCGCCACCTGGCACATCCTCGACGTGCGCGACCCCGCCATCGCGGACAAGCTGCGGGGCGCCGACGTGGTCGTCCACCTCGCGCTCGACCTGGACCTGGAGACCGATCCGGCCGCTCGCACCGCTTACAACGTCCGGGGGACGCAGACCGTCCTGACGGCCGCCGCGGCGGCTGGCGTGCACCGGGTCGTGCTGTGCACCTCGGCGATGGTCTACGGCGCGCTGCCGGACAACGAGCTGCCCCTTTCGGAGGACGCCGAACTGCGCGCGACAGCCGAGGCCACCGGCGTGGGGGACCTGCTGGAGATCGAGCGGCTGGCCCGGCGTGCGCCGCGGGCGCATCCGGGCCTGAACGTCACCGTCGTACGGCCCGCGGTGCTGGTCGGGGGTACCGACACCGCGCTGACCCGGTACTTCGAGTCGCCGCGGCTGCTCGTGGTCGCCGGGTCGCGGCCCGCGTGGCAGTTCTGCCACGTCGAGGACCTGTGCAGCGCCCTGGAGTACGCCGTGCTGGAGAAGGTCGACGGGGAACTGGCCGTCGGCTGCGACGGGTGGCTGGAGCAGGAGGAGGTCGAGGAGCTGAGCGGGATCCGGCGCATGGAGCTGCCGTCGGCGGTCGCGCTCGGCGCGGCGGCCCGGCTGCACCGGATCGGGCTCACGCCGTCCCCGGCGGGGGATCTGGCGTACACGATGTACCCGTGGGTGATCAGCGGGAGCCGGCTGCACGACGCCGGATGGCGGCCGCGGTGGGCCAACGAGGAGGTGCTCGCGGAGCTGCTGGAGGAGGTCTCCGGGCGGCACACGGTGGCCGGGCGGCGGCTCGGGCGCAAGGACGCGACGGCCGCGGGTGCCGCGGGAGCGACGGTGGCTCTGCTGGGCGCGGCGGCTGTCGTACGGCGGGCTCGGAAGGCCCGGCGGCGGGCCTGACCGGGCCTGGGTCGCGCGGGCCGGGCTTCGTGCACGCAGCCGCGTCGTGCAAGCCTCCAAAACGCCCCGCGCGCGTACCTGGTGAATCTCGTATTCCCCGGTGTCACAGACGTGCGGCACGATGGGGGCATGGCACACGCGAACGAGCACCCCGGTGAGCAGGCGGCGCAGGATCCCATCAAGTTGATCGGTGTCCGGGAGACCGCGCTCTCCGTGGACGAGGTGTTCCAGGCCGTCGGGGACGACGCGGCCGGGGGCATCGCCCTGTTCGTGGGGACCGTACGCAACCACGACGGGGGTGCGGACGTGGACGCCCTCGGGTACTCCTGCCACCCCGGCGCCGAGGCCGAGATGCGGCGGATCGCCGAGAAGGTGGTCGCCGAGTATCCGGTGCGGGCGCTGGCCGCCGTGCACCGGGTGGGGGACCTGCGGGTCGGGGATCTCGCCGTGGTCGTCGGCGTCGCCTGTCCGCACCGGGCCGAGGCCTTCGACGCCTGCCGGAAGCTGATCGACGACCTCAAGCACGAAGTGCCCATCTGGAAGCACCAGAAATTCTCCGACGGTACGGAGGAGTGGGTCGGCGCCTGCTGAGCGACGTCACTCGGAGCACACGGACTACCCCGTGTTGCGTAACCGGCACCCTCGCGTGAGCGTTGTCAGTGCGGATGGTTAATCTGCTGATCAGTCAGTTGCGGACGCTCATGGCGTTGGGAGGTCGGCATGGGGGCGCTTGTCTGGCTGCTGATTCCGCTTGTGGCCGCGGTCGGCGGCGGGCTGTGGGGCAGTTGGGCCAGTCGGACTCGTAAGGTGCGCGGCGACGGCCCGGAACTGGACGGCTATGCCCGGTTCCGCGAGGCCATGGAGAGATCCCACACGGGTGCCGGCAGTGCATGACCGGGTGCCCTGACGGTGCGCTGACAGAGGCGTCCCGTACTGTCGTGGCATGCCACGCCGCACCGCGACGATGCTCGCCTCCACCCTGATGCTGATCGCGCTCCTGTGCGCGGGAGTGCTCATCCCCGTGCCGTACTCGGAGATGTCTCCCGGCCCGACCGTGAACACGCTCGGGGACCACGACGGCGAGCCGGTGCTGCAGATCACCGGGCACGACACGTACAAGACCAGCGGCAACCTGAACATGACGACCGTCCGGGTCACCAGCGCGGACTTCCGGATGAACCTGGTGGAGGCCGTCTACGGCTGGCTGGACCACGACGCCAAGGTCGTCCCGCACGACACGCTCTACCCGAACGGGACGACCGAGCAGCAGTCCTCGCAGCAGAACGCCGAGGAGTTCAGCCAGTCCCAGGAGAGCGCCAAGGTCGCCGCCCTGAAGGAACTGGGCATCCCGGTGAAGTCCTGGGTGATCGTCTCCACCGTCGTCAAGGACTCGCCCGCCGAGGGCAGGCTGCACGCCGGTGACGTGATCAAGGCCGTCGACGCCACGGCCGTGAAGCAGCCCTCCGACGTCGCCAAGCTCGTCACCAAGCACAAGCCCGGGCAGAACGTCGTCTTCACCGTCGTCCCCGTCAAGGAGCAGGCCGCCGCCGAGAAGGCGCACAAGACGGCGACGAAGACGCAGGACGTCACCATCACCACGGCCACCTCCGACGACAGCGGCGCCAAGCGGGCCATCGTCGGGATCTCGGCCGGGACCGACCACACGTTCCCCTTCGGCATCGACATCAAGCTCGCCGACGTCGGCGGGCCCAGCGCCGGTCTGATGTTCGCCCTCGGCATCTACGACAAGCTGACCCCGGGCAGCCTGACCGGCGGCAAGTTCGTCGCCGGCACCGGCACCATCGACGACAACGGCACCGTCGGGCCGATCGGCGGCGTCGAGATGAAGACCGTCGGCGCGCGCGAGAAGGGAGCCCGGTACTTCCTGACACCCGCCGACAACTGCGCGGCCGCCGCCAAGGACACCCCGGGCGGGCTCACCCTGGTCAAGGTGAGGAACATCGGCGACGCGCTCGGCGCGCTGAAGGACATCCGCACCGGGAACACCGCCGCCCTGCCCCAGTGCACCAAGAGCTGACCGGCCCGTGACACGGCTGGGGGCGCCCCCTGAGGCGGGGGCGCCCCCAGCGCCGTACCGAACCGGACGGGATCAGTCCTCGAACGTCGCCGCCAGGGCCGCGGCCAGGCCTGGCACCAGGTCCGGGCCGGTCAGGACCTCCGTCGAGGAGTCCTTCTCACGCAGCCGCAGCGCCGACTCGCGGCCACCGTCGCGCAGCACCGCGACCGTCATGCGCACCTCCTGGCGCTCGGGGTGGTCGGCCACCCACTGGGCCAGCTTGGCCTCGCTCAGGTTCTTCGGGACCTGAGCCTCGGCGGACGGCGGCAGCATCATGCGCTCCACCGAGAGCGCGCAGCCGACCACCGCGTCGGGCCAGGCGATGGTGCCGAGGAACTCGTCCAGCGGCTTGCCGGACGGGATCTCGTCCTGCTCGATCGGGGTGAGACCGGTGGAGGCGGTCTCGTCCTCAAGGCCCAGCTGGGCCGCGAGCGCGGGTTCCTGGGCCCGTAGCCGTGCGGTGTCGACAAGGGCGAAGAGGCGAGCGGGCTGGTCCCAGCCGAGGCCGGAGACGTACTCGTCGATCTCGAGTACGGCCCGGGTGAGCGGGCTCGCTGCCATGGGAGTGTTGGACATGGTCACAATCCTGCCTCGTTCCCCGGACGAATCGGGAACCGAGGAATGCGTGAGTAAGTTGCATAGGTGTGGGTCCGCGATCACGGGGGGCCACGGCGGGTCCGCGAACACGAGGGCCTGACGGATCGACAGCGAACTTCGAGGTGCGCACCTTGGCTTTCCAGATGCCGGACCGCGGCGGAGGCCCGACGGGGCCGCGGATCAGAGCGGGACGACCGTCCCGGGGTGTCCGGACCCTGCTCATGACGCTGGGCGTCCTGGCCGTCCTCGGCATGGCGTTCACCATGTTCGCGGGCTTCTGGACGGACTGGCTGTGGTACCGGTCGGTGCACTACTCGTCGGTGTTCACGACCATGCTGTGGACCAAGATCGGCCTCTTCTTCGTCTTCGGTCTGCTGATGTCGGTCGCGGTGGGGGTCAACATCTGGCTGGCGCACCGCCTGCGGCCCCCGCTGAGCGCCATGTCCATGGAACAGCAGAGCCTCGACCGCTACCGGATGGGCATCGCGCCGTACAAGAAGTGGCTGCTGCTCGCCGTCACCGCGCTCGTCGGGCTGATCGCCGGCGCCTCCGCGGCCGGCCAGTGGCGGACCTGGCTGATGTGGGTCAACGGCGTGCCCTTCCACCAGAAGGATCCCCAGTTCCACCTCGACGTCTCCTTCTACGCCTTCGATCTGCCCTGGTACCGCTTTCTGCTCGGCTTCGGCTTCGCCGCCGCCATCCTGTGCCTGATCGCCGCCGCGCTCACGCACTACCTGTACGGCGGGCTGCGCGTCACCAGCCCCGGTGCGCGGGCCACCGGCGCCGCGACCGGGCATCTGTCGGTGCTGCTCGGCATCTTCGTCGCCCTGAAGGCGGTCGCGTACTGGCTCGACCGGTACGGCCTCGCGGTCAAGTCCAGCGACTTCAAGGCGACCGGCAACTGGACCGGTCTGCGCTATGTCGACGCCAACGCGTATCTGCCGGCGAAGACCATCCTGTTCTGCATCGCCGTCATCTGCGCGCTGCTGTTCTTCGCCACGCTGTGGCGGCGCACCTGGCAGCTGCCGGTCATCGGCTTCGGCCTGATGGTCCTCTCGGCGATCCTGATCGGCGGGCTGTACCCGGCGATCGTGCAGAAGTTCCAGGTCCAGCCCAACGAGCAGGCCAAGGAAGCCCCGTACGTCCAGAAGAACCTCAAGGCGACCCGCGAGGCGTACGGCATCGACGACACCAAGGTCACCGAGTACGCCGGCAAGTCCACGACCCCGGACAAGACCAGGCTGCGGGGCGACGCGGACGACGCGGCCAGCATCCGCATCATGGACCCGAACATCGTCTCGCCGACGTTCCAGCAGCTGCAGCAGATGCGGAACTACTACGGGTTCCCGACCAACCTGGACGTCGACCGGTACCCCACCAAGGACGGCAAGGAGCAGGACACGGTCCTCGGCCTGCGCGAGCTCAACCTGGACGGGGTCCCGAAGAACAACTGGATCAACGACCACTTCCGGTACACGCACGGCTACGGCGTGGTCGCCGCCAAGGGCACCGAGGCCACCGACGGCGAGCCGGTCTTCACCGAGTCCGACCTGCCGTCCAAGGGCGACCTGCCCCGGTACCAGCAGCGGATCTACTACGGCGAGAAGACCACCACCTACTCGATCGTCGGCGGCCCCCAGAAGGAGGTCGACTACTCCGACGACAGCGGTGAGAAGACCACCAGCTACACCGGCAAGAGCGGGGTCAACCTCGACAACCCGGTCAACCGGGCCGCGTACGCGGTGGCGTTCAACGAACCCCAGATCCTCTACTCGGGCGCGATCGGCAAGGGCTCGCGGATCCTGTACAACCGCACGCCCAAGGAGCGCGTCGAGGCGGTCGCGCCGTGGCTGACCATCGACGGCGACGCCTACCCGGCGGTCGTCGACGGCCGTATCCAGTGGATCGTCGACGCGTACACGACGTCGAACGGCTTCCCGTACTCCTCCCGCACGACCCTCGGGGACACGACGGCCGACTCGCTGACCGCCGCCAACAACAACCGCGCGGTGGTGGCCCAGCAGAACCAGGTCAACTACATCCGCAACTCGGTGAAGGCGACCGTCGACGCGTACACCGGCGAGGTCAAGCTCTACCAGTGGGACACCGGGGACCCGGTGCTGAAGACCTGGATGAAGGCCTTCCCCGGCACGGTGCAGCCGCGCATCGCCATCTCCGCGGACCTGATGGCCCATCTGCGCTATCCGCAGGACCTGTTCAAGGTGCAGCGCGAGCTGCTCTCGCGGTACCACGTGACGGACGCGCAGACGTTCCTCAGCGGCAGCGAGGTGTGGCAGGTCCCCGACGACCCGACCAACGACTCGGGCAGCGCGGTGCCGCCGTACTACCTGAGCATGAAGATGCCGGACCAGAGCAGTCAGGCGTTCTCCCTGACGACGACGTTCACACCGAACGGACGCGACAACCTCAGTGCCTTCATGGCGGTGGACTCCGATCCGCGCAGCGGCGACTACGGCAAGATCCGCATTCTGAAGCTGCCGACGAGCACGACCATCGACGGTCCCAAACAGGTCCAGAGCAAGTTCAACTCCGAACAGGACATCGCGGAGACCATCAGCCTGCTCAGCCGCGGACATTCGAAGGTCGAGTACGGCAATCTGCTGGCCGTGCCGCTGGACGGCGGACTGCTGTACGCGGAGCCCGTCTACGTCCGCGGTGGTGAGCTCAAGTACCCCTTGCTGCGCAAGGTCCTGGTCACCTACAACGGCAAGACGGCATTCGAGAACACCCTGGACGAGGCGCTCAACAAGGTGTTCGGGGTGCAGGGTTCGACCACCCCGCCGGACACCGGCACCACCAATCCGCCCACGTCCTCCAATCCGACCGTCCAGCAGGCCCTGGACGACGCCCAGAAGGCGTACGACGCCGGGCAGAAGGCCCTGCAGGAGCCGAACGGACCGGACTGGGCCGCGTACGCCAAGGCCCAGAAGGACCTGAAGGACGCGTTGCAGCGGGCGCAGGACGCGGAGGCCAAGGCCGGTCAGTCCGGCAGCGGCAAGAACGCCGACAAGGGCACCGGCAAGAAGGGCACTTGATCAAGGGCACCTCGCGTCGTGGTACGGTTGACGTGCAACGGCGCGGGGTGGAGCAGCTCGGTAGCTCGCTGGGCTCATAACCCAGAGGTCGCAGGTTCAAATCCTGTCCCCGCTACTGCAGTCGAAGGCCCGGATCCCCATGGATACCGGCCATCGTGGTGGGCGTAAGGAAGTACTGTGGG
>NZ_JBFAWG010000040.1:6643-64975 GCF_040680215.1 Streptomyces sp. NPDC052107 | reverse complement strand
CCGACGGATACATGTCCGCGAACATCTGAGCCGGAAACAGCGCACCGCGATGCTCGGCCAGGAACGCGAACACACTCCCCACCGGAATCAACTCCTGGCAGGTCTCCCACACATCCGGCCCGACCGTCTCCCCGGCCCATTCTCCCATCACCACGAAAACGAGTCTGGCCCCGCCGCTCACGCGGCGGGGCCAGAACCCCAAGATCTTCATAAGACTTCTAGTCGGTATCGTCCAGCTTTGGGTTGAGGTTGATGACCTGTCCGTCCCTGCCGTCGTGTCCTCTTCTGCCGTTGCGTCCCCACCTGCCGGGATGACCGTCCTGGCCGTGCCGGCCCGTTGGGCCTCTCGGGCCGGCGGGACCGGCCTCACCGGAGGGACCGGAGGGACCGGGCGGGCCGGGCGGGCCCTGCTTGACGCCGTCCCCCTGGAGGTCGATGCGTCGTGATTGGATTGCGTCGAGCTGCTGCTGGTGGGCGACGAGCGCAGCTGACTGCGCGGCGAGCGCGATGGTCAGCAGTGCGCCGAGCAGAAGGCGGCGCTGCGGGCCACGCAACGCCTCGTTTACGCTTCTCACATCATTCCTCACGCTGTGTGACGACGGCGAGCACGTAGAGCGTATTCACTTACTCAAGGCGCGACTTCATGGCCTGACCGGAGCGGGCGCACCGGGGGCACCGACCTGTCCCGAGCAAGCGTCCGCAACTGCGATGGTTTCATCGGGCCTTGCAAGCCTGCGGCCGAGGATCTAGCTCGACGCCGGCGCCGGCGGGGCGACAGCGTCCTTCCCGTCCTTCCCGTCCTTCCCTTCCCTCCCGTCCCTCCCGTCCCTCCCGTCCTGCCCGTCTGTCCCGTCCTTGCCTACCGGACCGATGGGACCGGCAGGACCGCGAGGACCCGAGGGGCCGGACGGACCGGAGGGACCGGGCACGAGGCGTTGGTCCTGGAAGTCGATGGGCTGTGTCTGCAGATCGTCGATCTGCACTTGCTGGGCGACGAGCACGGCTGACTGCGCGACGAGCGCGACGGTCAGCACTGCGCCGAGCACATGGTTGCGCCGCGGGCTGCGCAGCGCTTCAATCACGCTTCTCACATTTATCCTCACGCTGAGTGACGGCGAAAGTGTAAGTGACGGAGACTTTGCGGTGGTGGATCTCCCCGTCGAGTGTCTGTCCGAGCCCGGCCTCGAATGCCACGCGCACACGCCGCCCGGCGGCCTGACGCGGACCGGATCAGTACTCTTTTCTGCAGGTCAGAGGTGAGCGGCACACCGGGGCGACCAACGGCGAGGGCCGCTCCACCGACTCGCCGACGAGTCCCACGGCAAGGCAATGACGTCATCAACGTGGGCGAACACAAAGTGTTGCGCGCCAGTTAGAAATGATCAGCTCACCGGGGCGATCTCGTCGACCAGTCCGCGAACGCGCCTCGCGATCTCGTCGCGGATCGGGCGGACGGCTTCGACTCCCTGCCCCGCGGGGTCGGGGAGCTCCCAGTCGAGGTAACGCTTCCCGGGGAAGACGGGGCAGGTGTCGCCGCAGCCCATCGTGATCACGACGTCGGACGCCTGGACCGCCTCCACGGTGAGCACCTTGGGCACCTCGGCCGAGATGTCGATGCCGGTCTCGGCCATGGCCGAGGCGACAGCGGGGTTGACGCTGGCGGCCGGTGCGGAGCCGGCGGAGCGCACCTGGACGCGGTCGCCTGCCAGGTGAGTGAGAAAGGCGGCGGCCATCTGTGAGCGCCCGGCGTTGTGGACGCAGACGAAGAGGACGGAGGGGCGCTGGTCGGCAGTGGTCATGGCGGGGTCTTTCCGGGAGCGGCGGGTCAGGAGCCCGCGGGGGCGGCGAGTTCGGGGGCGCCCTGGACGGGCACCGGGTCGGGGTCGGTCTGCGCCGGCCCAGGGCGCGCGAACACGGAGGCCACAAGTCCGAGGCCGACTACGGCACCGGTGATCTGTGCCGCGATGAACGGGCCGACCGAGGCAGGGGCGATGCCGGCGAAGGTGTCGGTGAAGGCGCGGCCGATGGTGACGGCCGGGTTGGCGAACGACGTGGAGGACGTGAACCAGTAGGCCGCACCGATGTAGGACGCCACGGCCATCGGCGCGAAGCGGGCCCGGCCCGTGCGTCCGAGCCCGAGGATGAGCAGAACCAGCCCCGCGGTGGCGACGAGTTCACCGAGCCACAGGTGGCCCGCGGAACGGTCATGGGTGGACCAGTGCACCAGGGGCTCGGCGAACATGCCGTCGGCCAGGACGGCGCCGCCGATCGCCCCGGCCGTCTGCGCGGGGAGGTACGCGGCGACGTCCCGAAGGGTCGGCCCGTCGGGGGTGCGCCGGTCGGTGAACCAGGCCGCGAGTGTGACGACGGGGTTGAAGTGCGCGCCGGAGACCGGGCCGAACAGCGCGATGAGCACGCCCAGGCCGAACACGGTGGCCAGGGAGTTGGCGAGCAGCTGCACGCCGACGTCATGGGTCAGCTCGGTGGCCTGGATGCCGGAGCCGACCACCACCGCGACCAGGGCGGCCGACCCCACCGCTTCGGCGAGGGCCCGGCGCCCGAGTGAGGCGCTCACGCGGTCGTCCCGGCCTTCTGGGCGGTGGTCAGGAACGCGGAGAGCCGGTCCAGGGCACCGGGCAGCACCCAGTAGTAGACCCACGTGCCCCGGCGCTCGCAGTCGATCAGACCCGCCTGTCGGAGCAGCTTGAGGTGATGGGAGATCGTCGGCTGGGACAGGTCGAAGGCCGGCGTCAGGTCACACACGCAGACCTCGCCGCCCGCCCGGGAGGCGATCAGCGACAGCAGGCGCAGCCGTACGGGATCACCCAGCGCCTTGAACACCTTCGCCAGCTCTACGGCCTGGTCCTCGTCCAGGGGAGCGGTCAGCAGCCCGGGGCAGCACACTGCGGACTCGTCGGTACGACCGAGCACCACCAGCTCTTGATTCGACATGCCTCTATATTGACAGCCTTCGATTCAGGAGCGCAATCTTGCATCCTGAATCGACAGGCATCAATGCAACTCGATGGGAGCCCTGCCATGTCCCGCGCTCAGCTCGCCCTGCGTGTCAGCGACCTGGAAGCATCGATCACCTTCTACTCGAAGCTGTTCGGCACCGAACCGGCCAAGCGGCGCGAGGGATACGCCAACTTCGCCATTGCCGAGCCCCCGCTCAAGCTCGTTCTGATCGAGGGCGCGTCCGGCGAGGACACCCGCCTCGACCATCTCGGCGTCGAGGTCGACTCCACCGACCAGGTCAATGCCGCCACCTCCCGGCTCAAGCACGCCGGCCTGGCCACCTTCGAGGAGAACGACACCTCCTGCTGCTACGCCCTCCAGGACAAGGTCTGGGTCCACGGCCCCGGCAAGGAGCCGTGGGAGGTGTACGTGGTCAAGGCCGACGCCGACACCCTCGACAAGAACGCCGGCCCCGACGCCCCCGGCGACGGCTGCTGCACCTCCCAGGCCGCCGAACCGGCCTCCGCGTCGGCCGGTTGCGACTGCGGCTGAACCGGCAGTTCGCGAGCATCCGCCGGCGTCCCCTCCGCACTCGTCTCGTTCGCCGCCGTTCACCGGTGCGGAATCCGGACGTGACCTTCCCGACCACGACCTCGGCCTGAGTCAGGCACGCCAGAACTTCGAACTCGGCGCGTGGGCCGGCTTCACTCGTCGCCATGAGGGGCGGGTGCGGCGTTCGTCCACACCGTGTGGAAAGCCAGCCGCAGGCACCCCGCGAGGGCCGGGTGTTCGATGAAGAGGGTGGTGGTGGAGTCGGCGCCGGCCACGGGGTCGGGCATGTCGCACAGGACGAGGGACGCGTCGGCGATGACCAGTTTCAGGGGCAGTTCGGGGGCGAAACGTGCCTCCTCCCCTGCCGCGGCGAAGCGCCGTACGTGGTCCACCGTCTCGGGGTCGTCCAGGGAGTCGTCGAGGTAGATCGCGCGGACGGTGCCGCCTGAGCGGTGAAGCCGGTGGACCACCGCCAGGCCGTCCGCGTTCTCGGTCGGGGCGACGAACGGGGGTTTGCAGAAGGTGAGCAGTTCGTGCCGTGCCTGCCGCTGGATGTCGGCGAAGCGTTCGGCGATCGCCTTCGGGTCGCGCAGGATCTCGATGTAGTCCAGCGGGTCCGTGTGGTCCCGGCCCTGGGACCAGAGGGGCTGGAGGATGCCGGCCAAGTCCTGCGAGACCCGCTCCAGTCGGTCGACGGACTCCCGTTGCGCGGTCATCAGACGGGCGAGGGCCAGCTCGGGCGTGACGGCGGAGTACGTGGCCACCCGACCGGGGTGAGTGGTGGCCAGGTGCCGCCGTACGAGGGCGTCCAGCACGTCGTACACGCGTTGGCGCGGTACGTCGGCCTCCCGGGCCACCTCGGCGGCGGTGTAAGAACCACGCCTGATGAGGGTCAGGTAGACCCGTGCCTCGTACCGGGCCAGGCCCAGTGACATCAGGTCTTTGATGGTCCCGTCCTCAAGCTCCATGGCTGCACAACGTACCCGGCGCGGCCGGGGAGTTGGGTACAAGTTTTTTACCGACCGGCCCTGTTCTCTTCGGCAAATTGTCCATAGCCTCGTGTGTAGCCACCACTGACCGGGGTGGCAGCATCAGCAGGATGCCCGACAGACAGTCGGCCCCCATCGGCCACCCCCAGCGGAAAGCGGTTGTCATGGACATGACCATCCATGCCCGACCCGATCCGGCCGTCGGTGCGGAGCCGCCATCCATCCCCCCACGGAGGGCAGTTCATTGCAGTCTCATCGCAGAAGGAACCCGATACGCCGCGGCGCGCCCGCGCTCCTGTCCGCAGCAGCTCTGATCACCGGCGGCCTGGCGGTCGCCACCCAGTCGGCGGCCTTCGCCTCCTCCACCACCACCGCATCGCCCGGCACAGCCACCGCCTCGTCCACCACCTCCGCCGTACACACCCGGCAGCTGTGTTCTGAGCCCAGCAAGCCCGGCTACATGGCCTGCCAGGCGGTCGTCCGCACCGACCTGACACCGCGGAAGTCCCTCGGTCGGCACGACACCCCCAAGGGCTTCGGACCCGCCGATCTGCAGGCCGCCTACAACCTCCCCAAGGACGGCGGCAAGGGCACCACCGTCGCCATCGTCGACGCGAACGACGACCCGAACGCCGAGAAGGACCTGGCGGCCTACCGGTCCCAGTACGGCCTGCCGGAGTGCAGCACGAGCAACGGCTGCTTCAAGAAGATCGACCAGGACGGCGGCACCAACTACCCGGCTCCCGACGCCGGTTGGGCCGGTGAGATCTCCCTCGACGTCGACATGGTCAGCGCGGCCTGCCCGCAGTGCCACATCCTGCTCGTCGAGGCCAGGTCCGCCAGCATGGACGACCTCGGCGCGGCCGTGAACCAGGCGGTCAAGCAGGGCGCCAAGTACGTCTCCAACAGCTACGGCGGCAGCGAGGAGGCCGCCGACACCTCCGCAGACGACAAGTACTTCAAGCACCCCGGCGTCGCCATCACCGTCAGCTCCGGCGACAGCGGCTACGGCACCGAGTACCCGGCCGCCTCGCAGTACGTGACGGCGGTCGGCGGCACCTCGCTCAAGAAGGACAGCAGCACCCGCGGCTGGTCCGAGTCCGTGTGGGGCGCCTCCGCCGGCGGCGACGGAGCGGGCTCGGGCTGCTCGCAATTCGACGCCAAGCCGTCCTGGCAGAAGGACACCGGCTGCGCCAAGCGCGCCGTCGCCGACGTCGCGGCCGTCGCCGACCCGGCCACCGGTCTCGCCGTCTACGACACCTACCAGGCCAGCGGCTGGAACGTGTACGGCGGCACCAGCGCCTCCGCGCCGTTCGTCGCCGGCGTCTACGCCCTCGCGGGCACCCCGGGCTCCGGTGACGTCCCGGCGTCCTACCCCTACGCCCACCCGGACAAGCTGAACGACGTCACCGACGGCTCCAACGGGTCCTGCGGCACCTACCTGTGCAAGGCGGGCAAGGGCTACGACGGGCCGACGGGTCTCGGCACCCCGAACGGCGTCGCCGCCTTCACCAAGTAACAGAGCGAACCGAACAGATCACTTCGCCCCGCCGGTCGTCCGGCGGGGCGAAGTGCCGTCAGTGCCGTCAATGACACTTGTGCGGGCGGCACTTGGTGGGGGCCGGTGACCGGCCCGGCCTGGGGGCGGCTGTGGCGGTCGGCCGCTTGCCCGGCCCGTCGGCGTGTCTGTGGGTCGGGGTGGGCTTGGGCGACGGGACGCCGGGCTCGTTGCTGCCGGGGCCCAGGGACGCCGGGGTGGGGAACGGGAGGTCGGGCAGGCCGGACAGGGCGTCGCGCATGTACCGGGTCCAGATCTCGGTTGGGATGTCCCCGCCGAACACCTTCTGCAGGCCGCCGACGCCGGCCAGGGACTGCAGCTGCGGGTGGGCCGGATCCTCCTTGAACAGCACGACCGACGTGGCGAGTTGGCGGGTGTAGCCGATGAACCAGGCCGAGCGGTAGTCGTCGGTGGTTCCGGTCTTGCCCGCCGCCGTACGGCCGAGGGCCTGGGCCTTGGTGCCGGTGCCCCGGGCGATGACGCCCCTGAGGACGTCGGTCACGTTGTCGGCGACCGCCGCCGGCAGGGCCCGTACCGGGGCGGGGGCGGTGAAGCCGGGCAGCACGGAACCGTTGTGGGTCACCCTGGCCACCGAGTACGGGGTGGCCTGCATCCCGGAGGCGGCGAAGGTCGCGTAGGCGCCCGCCATGCGGATGGCGCTCGGCGTGGAGGTGCCGATGTAGAAGCCGGCGCTGGGCGCGGCGAGGCTCTGCGGGCGCAGGCCCATGGTCTTCGCCGTGCGGGCCACGTCGTCGTGGCCGACGTCCTCGCCCAGCTGCACGTACGGCGTGTTGACCGACTGTTCCATCGCCGTGCGCAGGGAGATGTACCCCCAGCGGTGCGTGGTGTCGTTGTGCTGGTGGAGGAGGCCGGTGGGGTCCTTGTCGTCGGTGACGTAGTTGCCCTGCTGGTCCTTGATCTGGATGCCGTCGTCGCCGTCGAACTTGCTGCCCGGGGTGATCGGTGCCGGGGGCGTGCCGGGTTTCAGGACGGCCCCGTACTGGAGCGCGGAGGCGAGGACGACGGGTTTGAACGTGGACCCCACCGGGACGCCGGAGGTGTCGGCGTTGTCCGAGTAGTGGGCCTGCTGGTAGCCGGGGCCGCCGTAGACGGCCAGGATCCGGCCGGTCGCCGGGTCCACCGAGGCGGCGCCGACCTGGACGTTCCGGTCGGCGGTCCGGTGGGC
This sequence comes from Streptomyces sp. NPDC052107, assembly GCF_040680215.1. Lineage (NCBI taxonomy): Bacteria > Bacillati > Actinomycetota > Actinomycetes > Kitasatosporales > Streptomycetaceae > Streptomyces > Streptomyces sp. NPDC052107. The sequence goes on along the minus strand of NZ_JBFAWG010000040.1, from coordinate 57,732 downwards.
GGGGTCGAGGCGTTCCGTGCGCACCTTCGCCACGGCCTTGGCCAGCTCCGCCGTCCTCTTGCGGTCGAAGGTGGTGTGGATCTGGTACCCGCCCCGGCTCAGGCCGCTGTCGGTGATGCCGGGGTCGTGTGCCTGGACGTACGACCGGGCCAGCTGGACCAGATAGCCGGTCTGGCCGGTGAGCCCGGATCCGGGAGCCCACTTTCTGGGCGCAGGGAAGCCGGCCGCCGCGAGGCGGGCGCGCTGCTGCTGCGTCAGCTTGCCGGTCTTGACCATCCGGTCGAGCACCCAGGACCAGCGGGCCTGCGCCCGGGCCCGGGCCGTGGGGTCGGTGTCCGCGTACTGGATGAGGCTCGGCTCGTTGACCGCGGCGGCGAGGAACGCGCCCTGGCTCACGGTGAGCTTCTCGACCGGGAGGCCGTAATACACGCGGGCCGCGGCCTGGATGCCGTTGGCCTGCCGGCCGAAGTAGCAGGTGTTCAGGTAGCCCTGGAGGATCCGCTGCTTGCTCATGCTCGCGCCGATCTTGGCGGAGATCAGCACTTCCTTGAACTTGCGGGAGAGCGTCTGCGACTGGTCGAGGTAGGTGTTCTTGACGAACTGCTGGGTGATCGTCGAACCGGACTGGACGTTGCCGCCCTCGGCCATGTGCACGAGGGCGCGCGCGATGCCCTGCGGGTCGATGCCCGGGTCGGTGTAGAAGGAGGCGTTCTCGGCGGCGATGAAGTCCCCCTGCACGTCGGCGGGGACCTGTGCCAGGGTGACGTTCTCCCGGTTGACGCTGCCGTCGGTCGCCAGCACGCTGCCGTCGGACCAGTAGTAGACGTTGTTCTGGAGCAGCGCCTTGGGGTTCGGGTCCGGAATGGTGATCGTGGCGTAGGCGTACCCGACCGCCGCGGCCACTCCGCCGACGCAGAACAGGAACGACGCCAGCACCTGACGCCACGACGGCAGCCAGCGGCGCGGGCCGGTGCGGCCCGCTCTGGGATAGTCGATCCAACGTTTCCGCACGTCGGTACGGCGCCGCCTGCCGCGGCCGACCGCCGCACGACTGCCGGAGCTGCCGCGCTGCGGCGGTCGGCGCCGGGTTCCGCTCATGGGCTCGGATCACTTTCCTCTCAGTACCACTGGGTGGTGTCGCGGGGGACGGGCTGCCGGTGGCCGGCCTGGGGCGCGGGCACAGGCGCGGGCCGGGGAGGCCCCCCGTACGGTTCCGGCTGCGCGGCACCCCAGTACGGGTCCGGCTGCGCGGCACCCCCGTACGGGTCCGCCGTGGTGTGGTCGTACGGGTCCGGCTGCGCGGCACCCCAGTACGGGTCCGGCTGCGCGGCACCCCCGTACGGTTCCGCCGTGGTGTGGTCGTCTCCGGAGGGTCCCGGGAGGTCCGTGCCCGGCGGAGCCTGCAGGCTGCCGTAGCGCTCCATGCGCTGCCAGCGCAGGCGAGAGCCGGACACTGCGGTGAAGACGGACTGGATCACCACCAGGTACATCAGCTGCCGGTAGACGAACTGCTGGAGCGGCAGGCTCCACAGCGGGCCGGGGCGTTCGCCGTCCAGACGGAAGGCGTACAGGCCCATGCCGAGTTGCAGCAGCAGGAAGGCCAGCCACAGGCCGGCGATCCGGAGCGGGTCGAGGAAGACCAGGCCGTACAGGGCGAAGATGTCCACGACCGGGGCGAGCAGCGGCAGCAGGACCTGGAAGAGGAAGAGGTAGACCAGGCCCCGGCGGCCCAGTTTGCCGGCGGCGCCGCGCTGCACCAGCGCGCCGCGGTGCTTCCACATCGCCTGCAGGGTGCCGTAGCACCAGCGGTAGCGCTGCCGCCACAGGGCGTTCAGGGACGCGGGTGCCTCGGTCCAGGCCACCGCGCCCTCCTCGTACACCACGCGCCAGCCGTCGCGGCACAGCGCCATGGTGAGGTCGGTGTCCTCGGCGAGGGTGACGTCGCTGACGCCGCCGAGGTCCAGCAGGGCCCGGCGGCGGAAGGCGCCGACCGCGCCCGGCACGGTCGGCATGCACTCGGCGAGGTCGAACAGCCGGCGGTCGAGGTTGAAGCCGACCACGTACTCGATGTGCTGCCAACGACCCAGCAGACCACCGCGGTTGACGACCTTGGCGTTGCCCGAGACGGCACCCACCCGGGGATCGGCGAAGGGCTGCACGATCGTGCGGACGGCGTCGGGTTCGAAGACCGTGTCACCGTCGACCATGACCACCAGCTCGCAGGAGGCCGCGGCGAGCCCGGTGTTGAGCGCGGCCGGTTTGCCCGCGTTCTCCTGCCGGATCACCCGCACCTTCGGCAGCCGGAGCGACTCCACCAGGTCCGCGGTGCCGTCGCTGGAGCCGTCGTCCACCACGATGACCTCCACCGGGTGGTCCGAGGCGACCAGGGACCGCACGGCCGCCTCGATCCCCGCGCTCTCGTTGTACGCGGGGACGATGACGCTGACCGGTTCCGTCACCGGCGGCCCCCAGGAGCGGCCCCGGCGCCCCGTCCGCAGCTTTCGGTGCCGGCGGGCCGCGATGAGCACGACCGCCGCGCGCAGCACGCTGATCACTCCCGCCGCGTACATCAGCACGCCCAGCAGCCATACGGCCCAGTCGCCGGCCTTCAGCACCGCGATGAGGGCCATGCCCTGGAGGTGGTCGCCGAGGCCGGCGCGCTGGACGGGGCCGGCCATGCCGACCGCCGCGCCGACCGTCGCGAACCGGAAGCCCTGTGCCTTGAGCCGCGGGATCAGGGTGTTCAGGGCGGCGACGGTCTGGGAGCGGTCACCGCCGCCGTCGTGCATCAGCAGGATCTGCCCGGCGTGGCCGTGCGGGGTCGCGTTCGCGAGGACGCGGGCGGTGCCGGGTCGCTGCCAGTCCTCGGCGTCCTGGGTGGAGAGCACCGTGACATAGCCCGCCTGGTCGGCCTGCTTCAGGACGGACCAGTCGGCGTCGTCCAGCGCGGCGTTCTTCGAGGAGTACGGCGGCCTCAGCAGTGCGGTGGTGACCCCGGCCGCGCCGGCCACCGCGAGCTGTGTCTCGCGCAGTTCGAGGGAACGCTGCCACGGGGCGAGGCGGGCCAGGTCGGGGTGCGTGAAGGTGTGGATGCCGATCTGGTGGCCGTCGGCGACCATCCGGCGGACCAGGTCCGGGTGGTCGACGACCTCGGTGCCGACGACGAAGAAGGTCGCGTGCACGTGGTTGCGGCGCAGCACGTCGAGGATGCGCGGCGTCCAGACGGGGTCGGGGCCGTCGTCGAAGGTGAGGGCGACGGTGCGGTCCTCGACCTGGACGGTGTGCGGGGAGCCGGCGGCGTTCGCGATCACCGGGCCGCCGTGGGTCACCCGGCCGGGCACCGCGTCACTGTGGCCGCGGGCACCGGCCACGTCGTCCTGGCTGATCCCGAACATGTGGTGGGTGTAGCCCTGCAGCAGGAGGGCCGTCGACAGGGTCACCGCGAGCATGCTCAGCAGGAGCCAGTGGGTGCGCGGCGTGATCTGGCGGATGCGGTCGCGTCGGCGGACAGGGGCCTTGCGGCGGGTGGGGGCGGTACGGCGTCGGCGGTCGGTCACGTCGGGCCCTGGATCACTTGGCGGGCTTGTGGGACGTGCCGAGGGCGCGGCCCTTCGACGACGGGGCGGGGGCCGAGGTGGAGGTCGGAGCAGTGGTCCCGGCGGGCGCCGCGGCGGGCCCGGCCGTGGCCGCGGGGGCGGTCGGCGCCGCCGTCCGGCCGGACGTCTTCTGCGCTGTGGGCCGGGGGTCGGCGTGCACCGCGGCGGGGTGCGTACCCCCCGCCGGGCGGCCGGTGCCGGAAGGAGAGCCGGGGGTGCTCACGCCGGGCTTGGCCGGGTGCGTGGCGTCCGGCTGCGGGACGAACGGGGCGCTGACGCTCGGACCGCCCAGCAGCGTGCTGACCAGCAGGGCGACATAACCGCCGGCGGGGATCATCAGCAGCCGGGCGGCGCGCAGCACGCGGCGCTGGCGTTGCCCCGAGGAGTCCACGAAGACGGGCCGCTCCGGCTCGCTCGCCGATGTGCCCGGCTCCCTGTCCCGGTCCGGTTCCGTCCCCCAGTTCGGTTCCGTCCCCCGGTTCGGTTCCGACCAGCCCGGTTCCGGCACGAAAGGGACCGGTTGCACGAAAGGGATGGGCTGTGTGCCGGTCTCCGGGCCCGGGGACGGCACGGTGCGGACGTCACCGTACGCGGCGTCCCAGACCGTCGGCTGCGGGTACGGCCACTGCGCCTGGTGCGCGGCGTCGTACGACAGCGTGGCCGTGTCGGTGAAGGCGCCGCCGCCCTCGTGACCGTGGGCATACGCGTACCCGGCACCGCCGTACGGCTCCTCGCCGTACGTTCCGCCGCTTTCGTCCGTCCACCGCACGAGTCGTGTCCCCTGTCCTGGCCGACCGACACGGTCGTCCGCATGGACAGAGCGCGGCGGCCCGGAACTGTTACACCTCAGTCCTCAGCAGCCGCTCCTCACTCCTCGGGCTCCTCGGGCTCCTCGGCTCCTCGGGCAGCCACTTCACCACCGCGTCCCCGCGCTCGGCCGTGTGCGTGTAGAACGCCGTCAGTTCCTGGTGCGCCGCCGCGAACGCGCTCCATGTCTGGGGCTCCGCTCGCACGCCGCCGTAGCGCGGCAGCAGCGCGTCCCGGGCGAAGCGCCACAGGGCGTCGAAGTCGGCCATCGCCAGGAACCCGGACACCCGGCGGGTCTGGGCCGCCGTCAGCACCAGCAGCGGTGGCCTGTGCCGGTCGACGCGGAACACCGGCCGGCCCCCGAGCACCACCTGGGTCTGGGGCCGGTCCTGGGCAAGGGGGTGCGGGGAAGCGCCGGCGTAGATGCGCTCCTGGTCCCGGTAGCGGCGGACGGTCTCCGAGTCGCCCTCGAAAAGCCGTTCCAGCCAGGTCGAGCTGTTGCGCAGTGCCGGCGGCGGCACCGCTCGCAGACGGAGGTACGCGCTCATGCCACAAGGAGCGCGCGGGGGCACCGAAGCATCACGCTGCCGTACCGGACCGGGTGCCGGACCGGCCGCAACCGGTGCGGGGCACGCGAGGAGACCGGTGCGGGGCACGCAGGGCGGCCGGGACCCTGTGCAGTGGTCTGGGCCCTGGCCGCCCCATCCCTCTCCGTGCCGCCCAAGGGGGGAGTCGCGGACGACACGGAGAGGGGTCCGGGGCGGGCTGCGGCACCGGCGCGGGCGAGCGGCCGGGCCCGCGCGGTCCCTCACCCGGCACTCCCCCAGCGCACGGCCCGCGGCATACGTCACCGGGCCACGAACCGCCGGTGAGCGGTGACTGTGTGAGGGACTCCTGGTGCGTTGTGACATTTCTGTGGGCGCAGACGCTGGTCACTGTGGGGCCGTCGATGCGTCCGGAACGCGACGAACGGCATGAAATCGCTGTGAACCGGCGCGAACGAGGACAATCTTGGGCCAGGTACGGCAACCCCGGCGCGTACAGGCGTACGACGGGGAACTCGGCGCGGCGGTCGCACGGGCCCAGGAAGGCGACGAGGCCGCCTTCGCGGTCGCCTACCGGTTCGTGCAGCCGGGTCTGCTCGGGTATCTGCACGGCATCGTCGGCGACGACGCCGAGGACGTGGCCGCCGACGCCTGGCTGGAGGTGGCCCGCGACCTCGGGCGGTTCAAGGGCGACGGCGCCGGTTTCCGCGGCTGGACCGCGACCATCGCCCGGCACCGGGCGCTGGACCATCTGCGCCGCCAGCGGGTGCGGCCCCAGGCGGGCGGGACCGAGCAGGACGTGCTGGACCTGCCCGGCCCGCACAGCACCCATGAGCAGGCCCTGGAGTCCCTCTCCACCGAGCGGGCCCTGGAACTGGTCCGCGGGCTGCCCCGGGACCAGGCCGAGGCCGTGCTCCTGCGGGTCGTGGTCGGCCTCGACGGCCCCGCCGCCGCACGCGTCCTCGGCAAGCGCCCAGGAGCGGTGCGCACAGCGGCCCACCGAGGCCTCAAACGCCTCGCGCGCCAGCTCGGCATCGGCGGCGAGGCGGAGACGGGTGTGACGGATGAGGCCTCCCGAACGCTGGGGGAGTCGACATGAACGACTCCTGCGACAGCGGCCGACGGACAGGTGCCGGGCCCGGTGCACCGCACCACCCGGTGCACCGAAGGAATCGAAACGGCCGGACAGGAACCGACGGGAACGGAAAACGGACATGGGTGAACGGCTGAGCGGCGACGGAGTCAAGGGCCGTCGACGTGTGCGGCCCGGCGCCGTGTCCGGCGCGCCGGGTACGGCTGAGGCCGCCGCGCTGGAGACGGCGCTGGCCGCCGTCCTGCGCACCGGCGAACTCGACCCCCGGGCCGAGCAGCGGGCCGTGGCCGCGTTCCGGGACGCTCGCGCCACGGCCGTGCACCGCGCACGGACCCGGCGGCGGGACGACTGGCGGCCGGCCGCGGAGCGGCGGGCCCGGCGCCCGTTGAAGATGACGTTCGGCGCGGTGTTCGCCAGCCTCGCCCTGGGTGGAGTCGCCGTCGCGGCCATCGGTTCCGCCGGCTCGTCGACGGGCGGCACCAACGCCGGCCCGCGCACCGCGCACCCGTCGGCTCTCGCCCCGGAGCGTCCGGGCGGTGCGGCGTCGTCGGCTCCCTCCGACGGCAACCGGCCGGCGGACCGCCCGCCGTCCGCCAAGGACACCGAGGCTCACTGCCGTGCCTACGAGCAGGTCGAGAGCCGGGGCAAGGCGCTCGACGCGACGGCATGGCGACGGCTCGTCACGGCGGCCGGCGGCAAGGACAAGGTCGCCGCGTACTGCTCCGAGCAGCTGAGGCGGGCGACCGCCACGCCGGGCAAGCCGGCCGACACGGCCAAGTCCGGCGAAAACGCCGGGGACAACGGCACGAGGGGCCGGACCGGCACATCCGGCACCACCGCGTCCGGCGGCAACTCCGGCGGCACGGACAACACGGCCGGGAACGGCCAGGCGGGCGACGGCCGGAGCGGCGGGAAGCACTAGCCGGTTCACGTCGGTGCGGACGGCCCCGGGGCGCCAGGCTCGCGAAGAGGGCGTCCAGCGGCCGTCGGCACGTTGCGCAGGGTGTGGCGCAGCGCCCCCGCCAGAAGGCGCCTGTTCCCAGGCCCCGGAGGCGTTCCCCAAAGGCAGACGGGGGTGGCGGCGGGTGCGGTGGGGAGTCAGGCCTGGGCCGTGGCCGGCGCGGTCGCGCGGGCCGGCTCCGGTACGACGCGGCGGCGCCGGGCCGGCATCCCGAACATCGGGTTGGCGACGCTCCACGCCGCGCCCTTGCAGACCAGCTCCTTGTAGACGGCGGCGGTCCGTCCCGTAAGGGCCGCCCGGACGGCGCGGTCGTCGGCGGTGACGTACTGGATCAGGCCTTCCCTGCGGCCCAGCGAGATGCACTGGTTGAAGTAGCGGATCGGCACGTTCGGGAGCTTCCCGCCGGTCAGTCGGGCCACGATGGCGTCGGCGGCCTGCCACGCGGTGAAGCCGCCCGAGGCGCACGACATCCGCAGCGGCTTGTCGCCGGGGCCCATCGCCATGGCCGCGTCGCCGATGGCGTACACGTCCGGGTGCGAGACCGAGCGCATAGTCCGGTCGACCACGATCTGGCCGGTGCCGGTGACCTCCAGGGTGGTGGCCCGCGCGATCGGGTGTACGGCGAAGCCGGTGGTCCACACGGTGACCGCGGCCGGGATGGACGTGCCGTCGGCGGTGGTGACACGGCCGGCCTCGACGGCGGTGACGGCGGTGTGCTCGTGCGCGGTGATGCCGAGCTTGCCGAAGACCTTCCGCAGGTGCCTGCCGCCCTTCGGGGAGAGCCAGTCGCCGAGGCCGGCGCGGGCGACGAGGGCGACGTCGAGGTCCGGGCGGGCCTCGGCGATCTCGGTCGCGGCCTCCACGCCGGTGAGGCCGCCGCCGACCACGACCACGGGCCGTCCGGCGTCCAGGGCGGCCAGCCGTTCGCGCAGCCGGAGCGCTCCGGGGCGGCTCGCGATCTGCTCGGCGTGCTCGGCGGTGCCGGGGACGCCCTGGTCGTTCCAGCCGCTGCCGAGGGCGTACACGAGCGTGTCGTACGCCAGTTCCTCGGCTCCGTCCGCGCCGGTGACGGCGACGGTCCTGCGGTCGGCGTCGACACCGGCGACCCGCGCGAGCTTCAGTTCGACGCCGGTGCCCGCGAACATCTCGGCGAAGGGCCGGGGCTTGAGGGACTGGCCGACCGCGAGCTGGTGCATCCGGACGCGTTCCACGAAGTCGGTCTCGGCGTTGACGAGGGTGATGGCGACGTCTTCGGGGCGCAGCCGCCTGGCGAGGCGCCCGGCGGCGACGGCTCCGGTGTATCCCGCTCCGAGGACGATGATGCGGTGCTGCATTTCCCGGCTCCTGTCTGCTGCTGACTTCAGCCGCTGCCTTCAGCGGATTCGCCCCTTGAACCGGGCGGCCCGCCGATCCCTGACAGGAGTCGGGTGTGAACCAACTCACATTCGAATCAGAAGATGCTGAGCAGGGGTTCGCCGTGATCGGCGGCGGCCCACCGCCGGTTCACGCGCTCCAGCTTGTCGGGGTTGACCTGGTTGCGGAACGCGGCGATGCCCTCGCCGGTGATCTCCAGGCACATGACGCCGATGACCCGGCCGTCGACGACCGCGACCAGGGCGGGGTCGCCGTTGGCGGTCGTGACGTACACCTCGGACGAGCCGCCGACCAGGCGGCGCTTGGCCTCGCTGGGTTTGAACAGGCCGCGCATGAACTTCGCGACCGCGAGGGCGCCCTCGAACGCCCTGGCGCGGGCCGGGACCTTCCCGCCGCCGTCACCGATCGCGGTGGCGTCCTGGGTGAGCAGCCGTACCAGCGGCTCGGTCTTCCCGCTGGTGGCGGCGGCGAGGAACTCCTCGACGATCCGCCGGGCGGCGGCCCGGTCGATCTCGGCGCGGGCCCTGCCCTCGGCGACGTGCTTCCTGGCGCGGTGGAAGATCTGCTGGCTGGCGGCCTCGGTGAGGTCGAGGATCTCGGCGATCTCCCGGTGCGGATAGCCGAAGGCCTCCCGCAGCACGTACACAGCCCGCTCGTTGGGGGAGAGCCGCTCCAGCAGGACGAGGACCGCGTACGACACCGACTCGCGCTGTTCGGCGGTGTCGGCCGGGCCGAGCATCGGGTCCCCGGCGAGCAGCGGCTCGGGAAGCCACTGGCCCACATAGGTCTCGCGCCGCGCGCGGGCCGAGGCCAGCTGGTTGAGGCACAGGTTGGTGAGCACCTTCGTCAGCCAGGCCTCGGGGACCTCGACCCGCCCGACGTCGGCGGCCTGCCAGCGCAGAAACGTCTCCTGCACGGCGTCCTCGGCCTCGCTCGCGGAGCCCAGCAGCCGGTAGGCGATGGCCTCCAGCCGGGGCCTGGACGCCTCGAACCGGTCCACGTCGCTCATGGTCAGGGCCATGCCCGGGATCCTAGCCCGCGCGCCGCGGGAGGGCCGCCGCATTACGGCCGCCGGATCCCTGCGCAACCCCCGGGTCAGGGACGACCCGGGGGTTGCGGACCGCGAACCGTCTCGCCGGCTAGCGGGCGGTGTGCGCGTCGCGTGCGGGCAGGTGCTGCCTGTCGGGGACCACGGTGGGGTCGGGCACCGGCCGGGCGCCGGCGGCGGCGGACGGTGTCGAAGAGAACGTGGACCGCGCCGTGGCCGTCGCGGGCAGGTCGCCGTTCGCCGCCCATTGGGTGGTCGTCCAGGCGCTGCTCGCTGCGATCGCCGAGGCGATGGCGGTGCGGTTGGCCGTCGGGTACGACGTGTTGCCGCCGAAGGTCTGCACCACCCAGATGCTGGCGGCCTCCTGGCCCAGGTAGTACGAGGCCGGTGCCGAGAGCGTGGACTCGGCCGACCAGAGCATCGGGCCGTACGTGGCCGTGGCGGCGCCGCCCGCGACCGCGTTCTGCCAGGTCCAGGTGTCCTCTACGACGGCCTGCGTCGGTGCGGTCCACCAGAAGCGGGCCAGGTTGGCGGCGACGTCCTCATGGGTCTTGCCGCCGATCGTCCAGAAGCTCCACGACTTGTTCAGCGTCACGTGCTCCATCGCCTGGGTGGCGTTGTAGCCGACCGTGACCATGTTCGTGGTCGTCGGGTTCAGGGCGTTCAGGTAGTTCTTCACCGAGGTGGGGACCGTCTTGCCGTTCGTCAGCAGGACCACGCCGGTGCCGTGGTAGCCCAGCGCGCCGGCGGCCGTGGAGGCGGCGATCGGGTCGTGGTAGTCGTTGCCGTCGGCGACGAAGATCCAGCTCGGGGTCGCGCTGATCTGCTTGGCGACCCGGGCCGACAGCGAGGACAGGTCGGGGGCGTCGAGACGCAGCGGCTTGTAGCCGAGCGCCTGGACCTGGCTCGCCACCTTGGAACCGAGAATGCGCGTGCTGCCGTTGAGGTAGACGGTGCTGCCCTTGGGAAGCGAGCGCTTGAGTTCCTGGGCGGCGGCGGAGTCCAGTCCGCTGCCGGAGGTCATCAGGACCGGGGCCTGCTTCTCGGCGGCCAGCGCGATCGCCGGGGCCGAGTAGGTGGCGTTGCCCTTGTTGACCAGCACCGCGGACTTGGCCGTGATCAGGCCCGGTATGTGCGTTCCGCCCACGGTGTCGAACGTCCACCGGGAGGCGGCGGCGTCGATGCCGGTGGTGCCGGTGCCGTAGACCCGGACCAGGGTGTTCTTCCGCAGCGGCTGCCAGGCCGGCTTGGCGCCCTTGCCCGCGCCGGTGACCTCGGTCGTCGTACCGCTCGCCAGGTCGAGGATGCGCACCGTCTGCACGTCGTCGGACCAGCCGGCGTGCGAGCTGTGCGCCTCGTAGGCGATCCGTCCGCCGGCCGGGTCCCAGGTCGGGGACAGGTGGTCGGAGGCGTCGCTGGTGACCTGCTTGACGTCGCTGCCGTCGGCGTTCGCCGTGAACAGCTGGGTCCAGCCGTCCACTTCGCGCGTGAAGACCAGCTTGGTGCCGTCCGCCGAGAACACCGGCGAGGAACCCGAGGCGATGATGTTCTTCAACGCCTCGGTGGACGGGTTGTACGTCCAGATGCCCTGGCTGTCGTAGCAGCCGTAGTTGTGCCGCCGTTCGAAGGCCAGCGTGCCCGCCGGGCTCGCCGTCGGGTGGACGTCACAGACCGTCGAAGGCTCCTGGGTGTCCGTCAGCAGCGGCTCCGGCGCCCAGGACCCGTCCGAGGGCCCGTAGGCGAGCTGGCCGCCCGTGCTGAACACCACGTACCGGCCGTCCAGCCAGAACGCGGGGTCCTCGTACGACGCGCTGGAGCGCACCTTGGTGGCCCACGGCAGCGTGACGAGCGAGGTGGTGCCGGTGACCCGGCCGGTGGCCAGCTGGCTCCAGCCGGCCACGACCTTGCTGCCGTCCGGCGCCCAGTTCGGGGTGTAACCGTAGTTCGGGATGTTGGGCACGGAACGCAGTCCCGTCCCGTCGGCGTTGACGGTCGCCACCCCCGTGGAACCGCCGTACAGGCCGATCTGACCGGCCGTCACGTCATCCGTCGCGGCCTGCGCGCCCGGTGCCGTCGCACCGAGCAGGCCGGCCGCCAGTGAGGCGGCCGACGTGAGCGCCGCGAAATGGCGGCGCGTGCGAGATCTCAACTCGAAGCCCCCTGAAGAGTGCGTGCTTGTCCGCCGCGAGCGTCTCGGCCCCGCGCGTCCCGGGGGAACTCGTGCACGGACCGGGCGGCATCGGCGCGCGCGTATGTGTTGCGCGGCGCTCCGGGTGACAGCGATCACTCGTCGGCAGCAGGACCGTATGTGATGGGCCGCGGGGGGCACCGGAAAGTGAGTTCGAACAGTGGGTGAACAAAAGGAGCGGGGCGACTATTTGATGGTGAGCGGGGGGATTCGAGGGCCCGCAACGGCGAGAGGAAGGCCAGCAGGAAGCTCAGCGCCGTGCCGGCCGGGCCGGGGGACGGACCGTGCGCGGGTCACCGCACGTCCACCGCGAACTCGTAGACCACGTCCCGGCGTACGTCCGGGATGACGATGTCGCCGGTCTCCACCGGGCGGCCCTCGGTGTCGTGGATGGTCCGCTCGATCCGGAGCACCAGGTCGCCGACGCCGATCCCCAGCAGATGCGCCTCCGCCCGCCCGGCCCGTGCCGGGCGCGACACCTCGACGACGGTCTCGACGTCCACGCCGATGGAGCGCAGCCGCGTGACAACGCCCCTGCCCGCGAACGGTCCCCGCTCGCGGGCAGGACGACCGGCGTTCCCCGCGTGCGGCCATCGGCTCCCAGGAGTCGGAGAGCTGGACGGGCTGCCCGTCGGCGAGGAACTCGTCCTGCGTGTTGACGCACAGGTCCTCGGTGTTGATGGCGAGCCGCTCGGCGATGGCCTCGGGGCGGGGACGCGCACCAGGCTGTGCGCGTCCCAGGAACCGGGCCGCCCCCGCTCCGGCGTGCCGCCGAGGGCTCGGGCGTCACGGTGCTCGCGATGCCGGGAGCGGAGCATCCGCAGGCGCTCGCGGGGCGTGCGGACATAGGTACCGGAGCCCGCGCGGCCTTCCAGCAGGCCCTCGATGACCAGCCGGTCCACGGCCCGCTGTACGGCATTGCGCCCGACGCCGTACCCCTCGGCGAGCCGCGCCCGGGACGGCAGCCGCGTCCCGGTCTCCCACTCCCCCGCCGGCACCCGTGTGCGCGGGGCGTCGGCGACGGCGAGATACGGCGCCTGTCGGGGCATGGGCGACCCTCCGGTGCGGTGACGTGGTTCCGGGCGGGTTCGCACGCTGCTTCACCGGCTCGGAGTTACTGGATTCAGCACTGCGCTCGGTGTCCGTCGCACCCCGGTCGGCGGCGGCCCGGGCGACCACGGGTGTACTCGGCTCGGCGCAGCGGACGTTACTTCCGTCGGCGGACGCGGCGGGCCGGCCGGCGGAAGACGCTGGTCGGGCGCCCGGCCCCCGACCTGGAGGAAGCGAAGTGAGCCGTCGACTGACACCGAGGGCCCGTAAGAGCTGGGTCGTCGTGCACATGGTCGCCTCGGTCGGCTGGCTGACGCTGATGCTCTGCCTGCTCACCCTCGGGGCCACGGCACTGGCGACCGACGACGCGGACACACTGCGGACCGCGTACCGGGCCATGGGGATGCTGGGCGACGCGCTGATCGTCCCGCTGAGCCTGCTCACCCTGCTCAGCGGGGTGGTGCTGAGCCTCGGCACGCCCTGGGGCCTGTTCCGCTACTACTGGGTCGCCACCAAGTTCTGGCTGACCCTCGCGGCCACAGTGGCCTCGATCTTCGCCCTCACCGCCCGGCTGCACGACGCGGTACACGCGGTGCAACGGCATCCGACCGGTCCGATCGCGGACATGCATCTGGGGTTCATCCGCTACAACACGGTGATCGTGCCGGCCGTCGCGCTGCTGCTGTATCTCGCGAACGTCGTGCTGTCCGTGTTCAAGCCGTGGGGCCGGCGGATCACCGCGCCAGTGCGGGAGGGGCTCCCTCGCGCCGGGGGATGAGCGGGAAAGGCCAAGGGGACCAACGGCGTTGGCTCTGTCGCCGGCCTCCGCCTGACACCGCCGGGGGAGCCCGACCCCGCGGCCCGGTGGCCGGCGCGACCCGGGCTCCCTTTCCGTTTCAGGTCTGGCGCGGGTCCGGCCTGAGGACGGCGAAGACCGCCTGCGCCGGGTCGGCCAGCCAGGCGATGCGGCCGACGCCGGGGACGTTCGCCGCCGGCATCAGCACCGAGCCGCCGTTGGCGCCGACCGAGGTGACGATCGCGTCCGCGTCGGTCACGGCGAAGTACGGCACCCAGCGCGCGCCCTCCGAGTCGTCCCGCGTCGGGGCCACACCGCCGAAGGAACCCTCCTGCTGGTCGCCCTCCCCGATGCTGAGCACCTGGTACGTCATGCCCGGCGCCTGCATCTCCTGCGACCGCCAGCCGAACAGGGCGCGGTAGAAGCCGATGGCCGCCTGTGGGTCGCCGACGTGCAGCTCCACCCACACCAGCGCGCCGTCCTCCGACGCCCGCTGCAGACCCTGCCCCTTCTGCAGCACCGCGAACTGCGCGCCCTGCGGGTCGGTGAACTGGGCGAAGGTGGTCTCGCCCATGCTCATCGGCTCGGCGCGCACCGAGCCGCCGGCGTCGGTCACGGCCCGGGCGGTGTCCTGGGCGTCGTCGGTGCGGAAGTACGTCATCCAGGCGGATCTGGCCCCCCGTTCGGTCAGCGGGCCGAGGCCGGCCACCGTGCCGCCGTTCTTCTGGAAGAAGCCGTAGCCGCCGCCTTCCGGGCCCGCGGAGGCGAACTCCCAGCCGAGGACGGCGGTGTAGAAGGCGACGGCCGCCTGTGTGTCGGGGCTGCCGAGGTCGATCCAGATGGGCGAGCCGGTACGGAACTCTGTGCCGAGCATGCGTCTCCTCCTGCGTCCGGTGCGGAAACGCCCGCCACTATGCCGACGCGAGCGGCCCGGATCGGGCCGGGACACGGGAAAAGGCCCCGCGAATCTGCGCAGGAGTGCCACACGGGCTGCACACAGCCTTTCGAAAGGCTCGTTACCGTGACGGTCGCCCGCTCCCCATTGGACTCAGGAAGACCACAGATGGACTACTGCTCCTCGTGCCGCCGGCACCTCAACGGCGCCCTGGTCTGCCCGGGGTGCGGTGCCTACGCCCCGGACATAGCCCCACCCCGCTCCACCGCCGCCGTCACAGCCGTTCGGCCCGCCGCCGACGACTGGTTCGGCGCCAAGGAGCCTGCCGCGGTACCGCCCGCCGACGCCGAGGGCACACCGCCCGCCGACGTCACCGACGCGCCGCCCGCCGGTCGGGGACGCGCCGCCCGCCGCCGGCAGCTGGCCCGCTGGAAGAAGAACAAGCGCCGGGCCGCGGTGGCGACCGCAGTCGCGCTCGTCGGCGGCGGCCTGACGCTCGCCTCGCTGGACCGCGGCAACAACGACCGCGCCCAGGCGGCCACCGCACCGGACAACCGGAGCATGAGCCTCACCGACGAGCCGCCGGCCGCGCCCAGTGACCCGCCGTCCACCCCCGCGTCGCCCGCCGCCACGCACCGGCACACGCCCGCCACACCCTCGGCGCGGACGACACCCGGCGTGAACGCCCCCCAGCAGCAGCACTCCCTCGCCCCCGCCACCCACACGGCCCAGACCGCCGGCCACCCGCACACCGCCACGGTCGCCCCGCACCAGGCCGCACCGGCCTCGCAGGCCACACCGGCGGCCCCGCAGCCGCGCAGCACCACTCCGTCGACCTCCGGCACGAGCACGGGCACGAACGCGGGCTCCTCCGGTACGACGGCACAGCCGACGCCCTCCACCGGCACGGGCAGCGGCACGAGCGGCGGCACCTCGACCACCCCTGCCACGGGTTCGACCTCGCACGACCAGCTCTGCCTGGTCCTGGTCTGCCTCGGCTGACGGGCACAACGCGGCACGCCCGGCAGGGCGCCCCCGTCGATCGGCTACGCTACGCGTCCGGCGGCGGGGGGAGACACATGTTCGGCACGATGTCCGTCAGGCGAGTGCGCGCGGCCGGTGTGACGGCCGTCCTGCTGGCCGCGCTCGCCGCGTGCGGGGGCGGCCACGGCGGGGACGACCCGGACCCCGTCCACGGTCTCAAGGACACGCTCCGCCACGTCACCAGGAAGACCACTCAGGCCACCCGGCCGCACATGGTCAAGCGGTGTACGACAGGCACCCACCAGGTCCGGCACTCCTCCCGCTCCGGCTCCGGCAGCCATCGCCACACCCGCACCTGGTACACCACCGAGCGCTACCAGGGCTGCCACAAGGTGCGCAGCGGCACCGAGACGTACCGCAAGGAAGTGCGCCCGGAGCGGTGGTGCGTCCGGCTGGACGACGTGAACGGCAACCGCAAGCGGGACGACGTCTGGTACCGCGTGGACCGTCTCGACTACGGCCGTGTCCTGGACGCCGACGACCACGCGCGCGTGCAGTTCGTCCCGGTGTTCCCGAACCCGGGCTGCTGACGGCACCGCAGCCGCACCCGCTCCCCCTCACCGCTCCCGCGCCCGCTCGATGGCCGACTCCACCGCCGCGATCCGGTCCGCGAGCAGTCCCAGCGCGGCCACCGCCCGGCTCACGGGATCCTCCTCGGGCCCGCCCAGGGTGCGGGCGCGGACGTGGGCGGTCTTCACCTCGGTCCAGCGGGCGGCCCGCTCCGGGCTCAGCGTGCCGCGCAGTTCGGCGAGTTTCAGCAGGTTGGCCTCGGCGCCCGTGGTGAGGGTCTGGGCCTCGGCCGTGTAGTGGTCGTCGACGACGGCCTCGCGTTCGGCGTCGTTCATGACCGGGCGCAGGCGCTGCGCGATCCGGTTCATGTCGCGGTACGAGCCCTGGAGGCGGAACGGAGGTTCCGTGCGGGCGTCTTCCGACTGGGCGGCGGAGGCGATGTAGGCCTCGTTCACCTTCAGCACGGTCGCGCGGACCGCCATCACATGCCGCAGCACGGCCACGGCGGCGTCCAGTTCGGCCGGCGGCATCGGCCGGCTCAGGCGGTCGGCGCGTACCGTCGGGTCGGCGCCGGCCAGCCGGACCAGGAGGTCCAGGTCGGCGCGGTCGCGGGCGGCGAGCGGGGCCAGCACCGGGTTGGCGGTGAGGGAGTTCTCGACGAAGCTGAGCGCGAAGACGTCCTCCTTGCCGGTGAGGACGTCGCCGAGGTTCCACACGTCGGCGCGGTTGGCGAGCATGTCGGGGATGCGGAAGCGCTCGCCGGACTCGGTGTAGGGATTGCCGGCCATGCAGACCGCGAAGCGCTTGCCGCGCAGGTCGTAGGCGCGTGGCTCGCCGTCCCACACGCCGTCCACCCGCCGAGTGGCGTCGCACAGCGGGATGAACTTCTGCAGCAGTTCGGGCGAGGTGTGCTGGATGTCGTCCACGTACAGGAGCGTGTTGTTGCCGGCCGCCAGCGCGAAATTGATCTTCTCGATCTCACGGCGGGCGGTGGCGTTCGGGGCGTCGGCCGGGTCCAGCGAGGTGACGGTGTGGCCGAGCGCCGGGCCGCTGACCTTGACCAGCATCAGGCCCAGCCGGTCGGCGACGTACTCCATGAGCGTCGTCTTGCCGTAGCCGGGCGGGGAGATCAGAAGAAGCAGACCGCCGGTGTCGGTGCGCCTGGACTCGCCGGTGGTGCCCAGCTGCCGGGCCAGGCTGTCGCCGATCAGGGGCAGGTACACCTCGTCGACGAGGCGGCCCCGGACGAACGCCGACATCACCCGGGGACGGTGGTCGTCCAGGCGGAGCCGGTCGCGCTCCGCGGACACCAGGGCCGTACGGCGGCGCTGGTAGGCGCGGAAGGCGGGCACCTCGTCGGCCGCGAACCGGGTCGTCCTGGCCAGGAACTCGTCCAGCCGGAGGTGCAGTCGGCCGTCGGCCACGCGCGGATGCGTGCCCAGCAGGCCCTCGGCGGTCGCCGTCAGTGGGGCGTCGCCGTCGTAGCGCGGCAGGCCGGGGCAGAGCTCGGCGGCGACCGCCTCGGCCAGCTCGCCGGGCCCGGCCTCGGTGCCGGTGGCGGCGGCGTACGCGGCGAGCCAGGCGTGCACCACCTGCCGGCGCGCGGCCAGATCGGTCAGCCCCTCCAAATCCGTGCGATAACTCCCGTCCGCGTGCCGGAACTTCTCCAGCAGGGTGCGCGCCGTGCCGCCCAGGACGAACCCCTCCGGGCCGCCGGTCAGCTCCTCGAAGAGGTACACGGCGGCCGGCCCGCCCGCCACCGAGGCGTCCCAGGCCTCGACCGCCGTCGCCAGCTCGCGCTGCAGCTCCCCGATGGCCGGTACGGCACCGAAGGCGTCCCGGGCGCGGGCCAGCGACACCGCCCGCCGGAACCAGGCGGTCCGGGCCTCCTCCGTCGTGCCGTGCGCCCAGAACAGCTGGGCGGCGGCGCGGGCGGCGGGCTCGTGGCGCAGGGTGCCGGCTCCCTCGTACAGCGGCAGCAGGGCGGTGAGGACGACCGTCGCGTCGTGGTCGTGGACACCGCGCTCGTAGCCCTCGTCGTACGACTCCTGTGCCGCCCGGCGGACCAGGCCCGGCAGATCGTCGGCGGCGGCGAGGACGGCCGGACCGTGCTCGGCGAGCAGGCGGGCGGCGAGGTGCTCGGCGCGGTAGACCTCGGGGGACTCGGAGGGCAGGTGGCGGTCCCAGTAGGGGCGGTACGCGGCGAAGTCCGGGTCGGTGACCGGGGCGCGGTAATCGGTGCCGGTGACCGCGAAGGCGAGGGTGTCGCCGTGCGGGACGAGGGTGAGGTCGAGCGGCTGGGTGTTGACGGCGAAGCGGTGGCCGCCGAGCAGCAGGGTGCGGCCGTCCTCGGCGTACAGGTCGGCGCGATCGCGCAGGGCGCGGGCGGCCTCCTGGCGGGCGGACTTCAGGCGGCCGTCGAGCTCCTCGGCACGCACGCCGTCGCCGAGGGCGCGCAGCTCGTCGGCGGTACGGCGGACCTTGGCGACCAGTGGGTCGGAGGCGAAGTACGTGGTGACCGTGTCGGCATCGGGCAACGTGGCGGCCCGGCGGGCGACCGACTCCAGCATGCGCCCCGCCGAGAGCGCGAGCTGCTCGGCGCGGCGGGCGCGGGCGTCGGCGAGGGACTGCTTGCGGGCGGCGAACGCCTCGTAGATCTCGGCGCGCCGGTCGGCGAGTTCCGCGAGGAAGTCGTCGAACTCGGCGAACCGGCCGTCCAGGTCCTCCAACCGGGCCAGTACGGAGGCGAGTTGGTCGTCGCATTCCTCCGGCGTGCCGGACGCGGCGAGCGCGGCGGTGACGGCCTGGGCGAGCAGCGCGGTCTCGGCCCCGAACTCGGCCCGCCCCTCGCGGTCCTGGAGGTTGCGGCGGCGGGCGTCCAGGGTCGCCCGGGCCCGGTTGACGCCGCCCAGCACCTCGGCGATCCGCTCCAGGACGGCCGTACGGACGGTGGCGTCGGCGATGTCGAGGCCGGTCACGACCTCGGTGACCGTGCGCAGCCCGTCGGCGAGCTCGTCGAGCCGGGCGGCGACGGGCGCGCCCTGGGCCACGGTCTCGACGGCCGCCGCCTCCCGGACCAGCCGCTCGACCTCCGCCCGCTGCCCCGCGAAGGCGTCCTCCCGGGCCAGGAACTGCACCGCGCGCCGCCCGAAGGCGGCGAGGTCGTCCTCGGCGGCGGCCGCCAGCTCCTCCAGCCGGACGGCATCGACGTACCGCAGCTCCCGCAGGGTCAGCAAGTGGCCGTGGGCATGCCGGAGTTCGGTCAGCCCGCGTACCCAGGCGGCGGCCTCGCGCGGTGCCTCGCCGCGCAGCCGGCGCACCACGGCGGCGATCCGCGCGTCGGCCTCGTCGAGGACGTCAGCGGCGTGCCGGGTCAGCTCCCGTACGGTCTCGAACTCGCCCAGCACCTGCTCGGCGGCCGTGCGGACGTCCCCCAAAGGACCGGACAACCCACCCAGTTCAGGCTCGGCGAGCCAGTGATGGGTGTCGGCGGCCCGCACGCAGGCCGCCACCAGCGCCCGGTAGCCCTCGCTCGTCTCGATGCCGTCGGTGACCAGCCGGGCCACGGACAGACAGTCGGCGAGCCCGCGCACGAGGTCCGCGTTGCCGACCCGGGCGAACGCGCCGGTGCCGGTGCGCAGCGCGGCCGCGTGCGTGTCGGAGACGTACGGCGAGGTCCACCAATGCACCGGGTGGGTGTGCGCGGGCTCCTCGCCGCCGTCGCGCAGCACGGCGAGCGCGCCGTCCCCGAACAGCGCCCAGCCCCGGCACGGCAGCGGGTTCGCGACCTCCTTGCGCAGGGTGTTGTACGACAGCAGCAGCGTGCGCCCCTCTGTCCGGGACCGGAAGGCGTACAGCACGTCCTCGCCGTTCGGCGCCCGGACCTCACGCTCGAACTCCAGCCCGCTCACGTCGAGTTCGTACGTCTTGTGGGTCCCGCCCGCCAGGCAGTACCCGCCGGGGAAGACGATCCCCTGCTCCTCGGGCAGCCGCCGGCACGCCTGCCCGATGCCGTCGAGCCGCACCACCGTCCGGCTCAGCGTGTCGAACACGAGGTACCGGTCGGCCTCCTCCTTGTACGGCCGCACCCGCAGCAGCACCAGTGCACCGACCCGGGCATGTCCGACCGCCGCGTCCGCGAGTGCCTGCAACGGCTCCTGCACGGGTTCGGCGTACAGCTCCTGCCCATCGGGGGTGCGTACGGTGAGGGAGCCGCCGACAGTGCTCACCCCCAGCCCTCCGGGGACGGCCACGTACTGGTCCCGGCCGAGGACGTGGTCCTCGCGGGTGGTCTCCGTCCAGGTCACGTCCTGGGCCGGCGGGAAGACGTCGTCGCGGTCGCCGCGCGCGTCCAGGAACGCCACGCGGCCGTCCTCGGCGAGGCTCCAGCGCAGCACGCGGACGTCCTCGGCCTTCTCACCGGTGCGGAACACCGCCAGCAGCCGGCCGTCGACCCGGCGCAGCCGCAGCAGCCGGGCCTGCCGGTAGTACCGGTGCAGTGCGGTGAACTCCCGTACGAACGCCGGGTCGTCGAGGAGTCCGGGGACCGTGTCGTGGGGCAGGCGCTCGCCGTCGCGGCCGTACAGCGCGAGTACGTCCGTGATTCCGCCGGTTCCCTCGCCTCCGCCGGTTCCGCCGGTTCCGCCGGTTCCGCCGGTTCCGCCGGTTCCGCCGGTTCCGCCGAAGAGCAGGGTGTCCCCTACGGCCACGATGTCGCTCGGGACGCGGGGGTGCCCGGTGCGGAGGCGAGCGGTGGCCGCGAGGCCGAGCCGCGCCGAGCCGAACTCCTCGGCCCGGCGGGCGTTGAGGTCCTCGGCCCGCCGGGCAAGCTCTGCGGCGTGCGCGGCCAGCCGGTCACGGAGCACCTCGTAGGTGCCGGCATCCACCTGCGGCGCCTCAGCGGTGGCCATGGCGTGTGCTTCCCTTCGTGGGCTGTGCGGCTACTGGCTCGGGGCTGCGGGTCGTCTGCCGGGTGCGGGTGCGTGGTGGCTGGTCGCGCAGTTCCCCGCGCCCCTTGGGGAACTGCGGCGCCGTCGGCTTCAGGGCGCCGCCGCTGCGGGCAGTCGTGCCTCCCCCAGTGCCGTAAGGGCCTGGGGGGCCTCCAGGCGGCACGGGTGGGCGCAGCGACGCCCCGTCGGCGCGGGCGAGCGAAACGGCCCGTCGTCCAGCGGTAGCGCCGCGCACCCTGCCGACGCCGGTGAGCGGCCCCACCCCGCCCTGCCTCAGCTCCCCGCACCGCTCCCGTTCAGTGCGGTCACCGGTGTGTCCGACAGGCCCAGTTCGCTCGCCCGGTCGAGGAGTTTCTGGAGCTGTCCCGCCTGCGGGCCGCCGCTCTTGATCTGCTTCATCAGCAGCGCCGACACCGTCAGGTTCCGCACGTCCGCCGAGCCGAGCGAGCCGAGGACGCGGGAGAGGTCGTCGGTGAAGCTGCCCGTGCCGTCGAGCCAGGGCTTCGCCAGGGACTGCGCGGTGCGGGAGTTGGCGACGAAGCCGTCCACGCCCTTGCCGAGGGCGATGGAGGACACCAGGCGGTCGAAGAAGACGGACTCCCCGCCGACGATGTCGATATCGGCGTGCTCCAGCCCGGTCGCCAGCACCGTCGCCTGCGCCTCGGCCACCTGCCGCTGTGTCTCCAGGCCGGCCAGCCGGATCTCCTTCTCCGCCTGCAGCCGCAGCCGGTACTCCTCGTGCCCGCGCGAGGCCTCGTCCAGCACGGCCATCGCGGCGGCCTTCTCGGTCAGACCGGCGGCCTCGGCCTTCAGCTTCTCGCCGATCGAGGCGGCCTCCGCGAGCGCCTTCGCCTTGGCACCCTCCGCCTCGGCCAGCCCCTTGGCCCGAGCACCCTCCGCCTCGGCCTTCAGCCGCGCCTCGGTGGCCTCCGCCGCCGCCCGCGCACCCTCGGCCTCCGCGAGACCCTTGGCGCGTGCGCCCTCCGCCTCGGCGAGCGCCTTGGCCTGGGTGCCCTCGGCCTCGGCGCGCAGCAGTGCCTCGGTGGCCTCCGCCTCCGCGCGCCCGGCCTTCACGGTGACCTCGGCCTCCTTGTCCCGGACCTGCACCGCGGCAAGCCCCTCGGCGGCGGCCTCGGCCTGGACGCCCTCGGCGAGCCGCAGCTTGGCCCGGGCGTCGAGGTCGGCGGTCTTCAACCGGGCCTCGGCCAAGGTCAGTTCCTCGGCGGCGCGGTGGGTGGCGGCCTGCTCCGCGGCCTCCGCGGCCTTGATGTCCTTGACCAACTTCTCCTGCGCCTCCGCCTCGGCGGCGATGACGAGGGCCTGCCGCTCGCGCTCCGCCTCCTCGACCACGCGCAGCTTCTTGATGGACTCCTCCTGCTCGGCGACCGTGCGGTCCACCGCGACCCGCTCCCGGATGACCTCGGCGATCTCCCGCTTCTCCGCCTCGACCTCCTTCTCGGCGGCGATCTTCGTCAGCTGGGTCTCCCGCTCCCGGGCGATGACCTCCAGCAGCCGGTCCTTCTCGATGCGCTCGTTCTCGACGGCGATGACCCGCTCGCGGTTCTTCGCGGCGACGGCGATCTCCCGGGCCTGGTTCTCCCGCTGGACCCCCAACTGCTCCTCGGTGCGCAGGAAGGCGCCCTGGGCGCGCAGCCGCTCCTCCTCCACCACGCGGGAGGTCTCGGCCTCCTCGCGGGCCCTGGAGGTCTCGATCTCCCGCTTCTGCTTGATCTCCGCGTCCGCCTGCCGCCGCTCCAGCTCCAGGATGGCCTCGCGGGCGTCGACGTCCTGGCGGGTGATCTCCTTCTGCTCGTTGCGGCGGGCCTCGTTGGTGCGCACGTGCTCGATCGCCGTCAGTTCGGTGATCTTGCGGATGCCCTCGGCGTCGAGGACGTTGGCCGGGTCCATCTGGGAGAGCGGGGTCTGCTCCAGGTAGTCGATCGCCGCGTCCTCGAGGTGGTAGCCGTTGAGGTCGACACCGATCAACTCGATGATGTGGTACCGGAGTTCCTCGCGCTTGGTGTACAGGTCGGTGAAGTCCATCTGCTTGCCGACGGTCTTCAGCGCCTCGGAGAACTTCGCGTGGAACAGCTCCTGCAGCGTGTCCTGGTGGCTGGCACGCTCGGTGCCGACGGACTGGGCGACCTTGATGACGTCCTGGACGGTCTTGTTGACCTTGACGAAGAACAGGATCCGGATGTCGGCGCGGATGTTGTCCCGGCAGATCAGCCCGTCCCGGCCGGAGCGGCTGATCTCGATGGTCTTCACCGAGATGTCCATGACCTCGGCCCGGTGCAGGATCGGCAGCACGACCTGCCCGGTGAAGGACACGTCGACGCGCCGCGTCTTCGACACGATCAGGGCCTGGCTCTGGTCCACCTTGCGGTACAACCGGGAGAAGGCGAGCAGCGCGAGCAGCACGACGACGAGACAGGCGGCGACGAGCACGCCGAGGACTTCCATGGCATACGTCCTTGCGTCAGACGATGAAGTACGGAGCCCCCCGGGATCGCGGTGCCGGCCGTGTACCGGCCCCCGTACCGGTACTTGAGTACCGGTCATCCGCCGGTGCCCGGCACCGCGATCCTCCGTAGTGCTCCCCGCGGACGATGGTGCGGCCAGGGCGTACACCCGCGCATTGCCGGTGTCCGGCAGTGTTCACTAGGGTCTGGATGCCGGACAGGCGCTAGGAAAGCGTCACCGGTGCGTCAAGATCGCGGGAGCACGGGGGACGGGGGCCGGGAACGGCATGGGGGACAAGTACGACATACGCGACGGGTCCGAGCACTTTCTGGACGGCTTCACCCGGACACTGGCCGAGGTCTCGGCCACCGGCCGACGGCTGACCAGGGAGGAGCTGAAGACCCGCCGGACCCTGGGCGAGCAGGCCGCCGAGGCCGGACACGGACTGCGCGCGCTGATCGTGGCCCACCTGGCCGCGACCCGCGCCGCCTGGTCGGCCGCGCCCGGCTCGGCCGAGAGCAGTCTGGCCACGCTGGCCGCCGTCGAGCAGGCGATCGACGCGTTCGCCGAGGGCTACGAACGCGCCCAGCGGCTCACCGTACGCCGCGAGGAGGCCGCGCGCCGGGAGTTCATCGACGACCTGCTCTACGGCCGCAGCGACCTGGGCCGCCTCGCCGAGCGCGCCGAACGCTTCGGCCTGCACCTGTCCCGGGCGCACGCGGTGGCCGTCGCCGAGGGGCTGTCCGCATACGTCGAGGGCGGCCCGGTCGCCCGCCGGGTCGAGGCCGCCGTGCTCGCCCGCTTCGACTCGCGCAGCATCCTGCTGACCACCAAGAACGGCCGGATGCTGTGTGTCGCGCCCGGCGACGAGGACGAGATCCTCCTCCACTTCGCCAAGCAGGCGTACGCGGCGTCGGACGGCGTCCGGATCGCCATCGGCCGCCCGCAGCACGGCGCCGGCGGGGTGGTGCAGTCGTACGAGGAGGCCCTCGCCGCGCTGGAGATGGCCGTGCGACTCGGCCTGGCCGGGCCGGTGCTGCGGGCCGCCGACCTCCTCGTCTACCCGGTGCTGGCCCGGGACCGGCAGGCGCTGGTCGACCTGGTGTCGCACACCCTCGGCCCGCTCACCCAGGCCCGCGGCGGAGCCGTACCCCTGCTGGACACGCTCGGCGCCTACTTCGACTCCGGCTGCGTGGCCGCCGAGGCCGCCCGCCGGCTCTCCCTCAGCGTCCGCGCGCTCACCTACCGGCTGGAACGCATCCACAAACTCACCGGCGCCGACCCGGCCGACCCGGCGCACCGCTACATGCTCCAGACGGCCGTGATCGGCGCCCGCCTCCTGGACTGGCCGAACCGGCCGCTGTAACCGCCGTCGCGTCGGGGGCCGGGTATTTCACCCGGACCGGAAAGTACTTGCATTAATGGAAAGTACTGTCCATGCTTACGGTACCAACCGGGGCGGCCCGACCACCCGCCCCTCGCTGCCCGTATCGGAGGCACACATGAACAGCACGGGGGACCCGATCGACGCCCGGCAGGCCCGGGACGCGCTCGCCGCCGCCTGCGCCGCACGGACCGCGGCGCGCAGGGCGAGCGAGCGCGACCGGCCCCGCGGGTACGCCATGGGCCAGGGCCTGACCTTCGCGGCCGGATTCACCGCACTGGGCGTCGCCAACCAGGAGCCGCAGTGGGGGATCTGGCTCCTGCTCGCCGCTCTCCCGTGCCTGATCGCCTTCTTCGTACTGATCTGGCTCGGCGCGCATCACGGCGGGGTGACACGCTGGTTCAGCCGCGACCGCGGACCCGGCCGGCCGGCCTGGTACGCCTGGGTGATGCCCTTCGTCCCCCTGGCCATCGGCCTGCTGGCCGCGATCCCGTACGGAACGACGGGCTGGCTCATCGCCTTCGGCCTGGCGTCCGGCGCGGACTACGTCCTGCGCGCGACCCGGCAGGCCGACGCCGTATGACCGGCCCGGCGCGCGGCGCTCCCCCCGCTCTCGACCGCGAATTCCACCACCCGACCCGGCTCGCCCTCGCCGCCTATCTCTCGGCGTGCGGCGAGGCGGAGTTCGCCGTGCTGCGGGACTACTGCCAGGTCTCCGACTCCACGCTGAGCAAGACCCTCTCCGCACTGGAGAAGACGGGCTACGTCAGCATCCGCAAGGGCCACCTCGGCAAGCGCCCCCGCACCTGGGCCGCGCTCACGCTCACCGGCCGCAGGGCGCTCGCCCGCCATCTGGCGGCGCTGGAGGAGATCGCGGCTACGGCCCGCCGGGCCGCGGCTGCCGGTACCGGTACCGGTGCGGAGGACACCCCCGGCAGCTGAAGCACCGCCGCCGAAGGGCCGCTGTCCGCAGGGGGCCTACTCCTCGTCGATGGTGCGCACCGCAGTCGCCCGCCCCGGCTCCGGCGGCTCGGCCAGCTCCGCCCGGACCAGCAGGACGTCACCGATGAAGAGGTCGTACACGAGGATCCCGATCACGCCTCCGATCAGCGGCCCGACGATGGGAATCCACCAGTAGCCGCTGTACACCCCGGACACGCCGCCCGGGAAGGCGAGGCTGCCCCAGCCCTCCGCATAGGTGAGCAGGCGTGGCCCGAAGTCGCGGGCCGGGTTGATGGCATAGCCCGCGTTGGCGCCGTAGGACATACCGATGGCGGCGACGACGAAGCCCACGATCAGCGGGGCGAGGTTGGCCTTCACGGCCTGGTTGCGCACGTCGAGGACGGCGGCGATCAGCATCAGCAGGAACGCCGTACCGACGATCTGGTCGATCAGCGGCCCCCAGATCCCGCCGTGGTAGTACGCCGCCGGGAAGGTGGCGAAGATCGAGAAGGTGGCGTTCGTGCGACCGTTCACCTTCGGCGGGGGCGCGGCGTGGTCGTAGGCGGCGATCGCCTGGTGGTACACGAGATAGACCAGCGCCGCGCCGGTGAGCGCGCCGACGACCTGCGAGAACCAGTACGGCAGGACCTTGGCCCAGGAGAACCCGCGCCGCACCGCCATGGCCAGCGTGACCGCCGGGTTCAGATGCGCCCCGCTCACCCCGCCGCCGACGTACACGCCGAACGCGACGGCGAACGCCCAGCCCCAGGCGATCAGCAGCCAGTCACCGGCCGCCAGGAAGATCGTCGTGGGCGTCGCGGCACGGCCCGAACCGGGCAGCGCGGCGACCGCCGTCGCGACCACGCCGCAGCCGAACGAGATGAGCACGAAGGTCCCGAGGAACTCGGCGAGGCACTCGCCCAGCAGTCCGCCCCGGCTTCTGAGCCGGGACGGCTTGACGATCGCGGGGATGTCGACAGCCACGGCGGTCCCTTTGAAGAGAGCGATACGACCAATATCGCCATATTGGCCCACAAAACCGCGCATCGCAGGGTGACGGTGCCCCTCAGCTGGTGTCAGTGCCCCGTCAGCTGTCGAGATCGTCGGCGAAGTGCCGGAACCCGTGCCGGTCCCGGTGCATGCCCCACAGCGTCTCCGCCAGCACGGCCGGATCCTTGCGGGCGTGCCCGGGAGTGATCGCCCCCGGGATCACCAGCTGCGCGACATGGATCCCCTCGCCGGCCAGCCGCTCGTGCAGCAGATGGCCGTACGCGGTCTCCGCGGCGAACGCGATGGACGTCCCGGCGCGTTCGGTGTTCGGTACGACGGCGGTCCCGCCGTTGACGAGGAGGATCGTCCCGCGTCCCAGCCGGCGCATCCCCGGCAGCACCTGCTGCACGGCGGCGACAGGGCCGTACACGGAGAACTCGATGGGCCCGATGAGATCCCGGTGCCCGGTCTCCAGCACGGGCCGCATGAAGTCCCGGTGCGGCACCGGGCTGTACTGCAGCACCTCGACGGGACCCACCTCGGCCGCCGCCCGCCCCAGAGCTGCGGTCAGCTCCTGCGGCCTGCGCACATCGGCGACGAATCCGCGGGCCGTCACCCCACTGCCGTCGAGGTCCCGCACCAGCGCGTCGAGCCGCTCCCGCTCCCGGGCGAACAGGGCCACCGCGAACCCCTCCCGCCCGAACCGCCGCGCGACGGCGGCCCCCAGCCCCGGCCCGGCCCCGACAATGGCGATACTGCTCATGCCCACCATCCGTACCGCACCCGCCACCGCGCCACACACCGGCCCCGCCATGACGACTGAACGACGTGGTGGCGGCACGTCGCCTGGGCGTCCCGGGCGACCCCTGGGCGGACCACGTGTGGGCCGACGTGATCGAACCGGTGCGGCTAGACGGCCTCGACCTCGGCCACCTGAGCCTCGGCCCCGCGGATCCGCTCCACCTGTGCGGCGGTGACGGCCCGCACGGCCAGGGCCCCGGCGACGGCGGCGCCCACCACGGCGGCATCGCACACGAGCAGCGGCCACACCTCGCTGTAGGCACGCCCGATGATCTCGTCCGTGGAGTCGCGGTACACGACCCCCACCCCGCCGAACGTCCCGAGCAGCCACAGCGCCCACCACAGGTTGACGGAGCCGGGAAGCCGGCGCCCGGGAGCGCTCTTGCGGAACGCGTCGACGACGATCCCGCGCGGAATCCACAGATTGAACACAGGCAGGACCCACCCGAGATACACCCAGAACCCCAGGTACTTCGGCGTGTCCCCCGACAGCGCCCGCGCGTTGTCCCGCAGCCGCCACAGCCAGGACAGGAACAGCAGCGCACAGACCAGGGCGAGCCCGGCCC
Organism: Streptomyces sp. NPDC052107; assembly: GCF_040680215.1. Classification (NCBI taxonomy): domain Bacteria; kingdom Bacillati; phylum Actinomycetota; class Actinomycetes; order Kitasatosporales; family Streptomycetaceae; genus Streptomyces; species Streptomyces sp. NPDC052107. Next base: position 29,730 of record NZ_JBFAWG010000040.1, on the reverse strand, counting down.
CCACCGAGGTCACCCAGTGGTACGAATCCTCCAGGGAGTTGAGCGGCCGGTGCACCCCGTTCCCCTGGTCCGGCGGCCCGTCACCCGGCTCCCCCGCGACGGCGAGCCGTACCTCCCACACCCCGCGCACCAGCCAGGCGAGCCCGGCCAGCAGCAGTCCCCCGACAGCCAGCCGCCCGGCCACCTGGACGGGCCGGTAGGCGATCCGGTGGGCGGCAAACTGATCTTTCTCTTCGGTCATCGCGCCATCTTGTCGTACGAAAGCGGCAGGCCACCAGGGACTCCGGGGGCAGGGGCGCCGTTACGCCGTCCGGGTGCATCCGTCACGCGGTCGGCCGCGCGTCGGATGTCGCGTGCGCCGTCCCGCAGCAAAGGATGGCAAGTAGCCGATTTCATGGCATGCGCGGACCGCGAGCATCAGGAGACAGACGACTTGTGAGCATCCTCAACGAACCCCATGGTGCCGCCGCGGCCGAGGACGCCTACGAGAGCGAGGTGCCGGTCAGGGGCAGGCAGCCCGGCAATGTCGTGGTGAAGTGGATGACGACCACCGACCACAAGACGATCGGCACGCTGTATCTGGCGACGTCCTTCGCGTTCTTCCTGATCGGTGGCGTGATGGCGCTCATCATGCGCGCCGAGCTGGCCCGGCCGGGCCTGCAGATCGTCTCCAAGGAGCAGTTCAACCAGCTGTTCACGATGCACGGCACCGTGATGCTGCTGATGTTCGCGACGCCGCTGTTCGCCGGTTTCACCAACTGGATCATGCCGCTGCAGATCGGCGCGCCCGACGTGGCGTTCCCACGGCTGAACATGTTCGCCTACTGGCTGTACCTGTTCGGCTCGCTCATCGCGGTGGGCGGCTTCCTCACCCCTGACGGCGCCGCCGACTTCGGCTGGTTCGCCTACGCCCCGCTCCACGGCGACGTGTACTCGCCCGGTCCCGGCGCGGATCTGTGGATCATGGGTCTGGCCTTCTCCGGTTTCGGCACCATTCTCGGCTCGGTCAACTTCATCACCACGATCATCTGCATGCGCGCTCCAGGTATCACCATGTTCCGCATGCCGATCTTCTGCTGGAACGTGCTGCTGACCGCCGTCCTGGTCCTGCTGGCCTTCCCGGTGCTGGCCGCCGCCCTGTTCGCCATCGAGGTGGACCGCCAGTTCGGGGCGCACATCTACGACTCGGCCAATGGCGGCGCGCTGCTGTGGCAGCACCTCTTCTGGTTCTTCGGCCATCCCGAGGTGTACATCATCGCGCTGCCGTTCTTCGGCATCATCAGCGAGATCATCCCGGTGTTCGCCCGCAAGCCCATGTTCGGCTACATGGGCCTGATCGCCGCGACCATCTCCATCGCCGGCCTGTCCGTCACCGTGTGGGCCCACCACATGTACGTCACCGGTGGTGTGCTGCTGCCCTTCTTCTCCTTCATGACCTTCCTGATCGCCGTGCCGACCGGCGTGAAGTTCTTCAACTGGATCGGCACGATGTGGAAGGGCAGTCTGTCCTTCGAGACCCCGATGCTCTGGGCGGCGGGCTTCCTCGTCACGTTCCTCTTCGGTGGCCTGACCGGTGTCATCCTGGCCTCACCGCCGATGGACTTCCACGTCTCGGACTCGTACTTCGTGGTGGCCCACTTCCACTACGTGGTCTTCGGTACGGTCGTGTTCGCGATGTTCGCCGGCTTCCACTTCTGGTGGCCGAAGTTCACCGGCAAGATGCTGGACGAGCGCCTCGGCAAGATCACCTTCTGGACGCTGTTCGTCGGCTTCCACACCACCTTCCTGGTCCAGCACTGGCTCGGCGCCGAGGGCATGCCGCGCCGCTACGCCGACTACCTGGCCGCCGACGGCTTCACGGCCCTGAACACCCTCTCCACCATCGGCTCGTTCCTGCTCGGCCTGTCGATGCTGCCGTTCCTCTACAACGTGTGGAAGACGGCCAAGTACGGCAAGCCGGTCGCCGTGGACGACCCCTGGGGCTACGGGCGCTCCCTGGAATGGGCGACCTCCTGCCCGCCCCCGCGGCACAACTTCCTCACTCTCCCCCGGATCCGCAGCGAATCCCCGGCGTTCGACCTGCACCACCCCGACATCGCGATGCGGGAGCACGAGCACCCGGTCCCGGCGCGGCCCGACCGAGGACAGGGGTGATCGGACTGCCGAGGCAGGGAGCCGACGACGCGCTCGCCAACGAGGTGGAGGGATACCTGCTCTGGCAGGCCCGCATCGCCGAGGCGGAGCAGCGCGCACGAGAATTCACCGGGCCCCTGGAGTGGCTGACGACCGCGCAACGCGAGGAGATCGAGCGCCGGTACGTCGCCGACAGCCTGGCCAGGGCCCGGGCCGACCTGGAACGCATCGCGGCCCGCTGCATGTCGCTGCGCGCCGAGTACGAACACCGCTACGACGAACTGCGCCGCCGCTGCCTCGCCCTGACCCTCGCGGTGTGCACCGGCTGCACGGCCCTGGCCACGCTGCTGCTGCTCCTGTGACCGGAACCGTCACCACAAGGCCGTACGACCGTCACGCCATCCAGAAGAACACCGCCGTCATGCGCTTCTCCTCCAGCGTGGTTCCGCAGTAACCCGTCGCGCTGTGCACCAGGTTGGCGTTGTAGAGGAGGAGGCGGTTGTACTTGTGGGGGACTCGGACGTCCTCCTCGAAATGGTCGGCCGGGACGAACCTCGTGCCGAGGGCCTCGACGAGGTTGTTGTGCGGGGCCTGGACGATGTTGCCGCCGAGCCGGCCGCCGGGCAGTGACTGGCGGTAGAAGGCGGTGCCGCAGTTCTTGGGGACACCGGGATTCAGATACAGCACGGCGGCGTACCGGCACAGGGCGCGGGAGTCCGTGTGCGGACGGGGCTCGCTCTCGCCCTCGCCGACCACCTGGACGCAGTTGTGGTTCAGGGTGCCGCCGCCGGGCGCCTGCTGCACCCACAGCTCCTTCGCCCCGGTGACCTGCTTCACCAGGCCTTCGACGCGGGCGAGTTCACCGGGTTCCAGTCCGGGCATGGCGCGCAGGCCGGGCCAGGTCTCGGAGGTGTACGGGTAGCCCTTGACCCAGTCGTCCTTGGCCAGGCACCGCTCCCGTACGGCGTCCGCCTCGGGCAGGACGTCGTCGAAGACCCAGTAGTCGCGGCCCTTGGTGGGCTTGCGGTAGGGCAGGACGGGGAGGGAGGCGGGAGCCGGAGGGCGTCCGCCCGGCATGCGGGACGATGGTGGCTGTGGGGGCATGCGGCGAATCTATTCGGCGTTTCGTCTCGCCTCTCCCGAGGAATGGTCAACTCTTCTTTACCTGCCGCACCGATACGAACGGGCTCCGCATCCGTACTGCTGTGCGTCCGAACCGCCCTGCGCCTACGTCTGGGCGGATCCACGACCGGGCAGGAGGCACGGTGCGCTTTTCGCGGAACGCGACGGGAACGCTCTTCGTGGGCGGTGCGATGGCCATGACCCTCGTGGCACTCGCCTACCCGGGCATGCTCGGTCTGAGCAAGGTCTCCACCGCGCAGGACCGCGTCATCGCCAACACCCAGTGGGGGCCGCTCACCGAGCAGGACCGGGACTTCGTGGTGAAGGTGCGGGCCGCCGGGCTGTGGGAGTACCCGGTTGGGCAGATCGGGCTGCAGAAGGGCACCACACCGGCGGTCATCACGGCCAGCAAGCACCTGGTCGACGGGCACGCGGCCCTGGACACCACCTGCCGCAAGATCGCGCCGCTGCTGAACATCACGCTGCCCGACCTGCCGAGCCCCCAGCAGCAGGGCTTCGTCAGCCAGCTGAAGGCGGACAGCGGGAAGAAGTTCGACAGCGACTTCGCCAACATCCTGCGTATGACGCACGGCTCGATCTTCAACACGATCTCGAAGATCCGGTCCACCACCAAGAACTCGCTGGTGCGCGCCCTCGCCGACCAGGCCAACGACACCGTGCTGGACCATATGACGGTGATGGAGAAGACCGGCCTGGTCGATTTCGACCAGACCATCTTCCAGCAGACCACCCCGCCCAAGCTGCCCGACTCCGACCTGACCCCGCCACCTCCGGCCGCCGGTCAGCCGGAGGTGGTGCTCACCCCGCCGCCGAACGCCACGTCGACGCCCGTCGACATCAACGGGCTGACCGGCAACAGCAACGGCGGCACGGGAGCGAGTCCGGGGGCGAGCCCGAGCCCGACGGTGGGTTAGGCCAGCCAGACGGTCGTGTCCGGCGGGAGGGTCGTACCGTCGAGCGGACAACTGGCCAGCAGGACCTCCCCCGGCGGCAGCGGTACGGGCCGGCCGGAGAGGTTGGCCAGGCAGCGCCAGGACTCGGAGCGGGTGAAGTCCAGCACGCCGGCGGGGGCGTCCGGCGTCCAGGTCAGCGTCTCGCCCTCCAGCAGCTTGCGGCGCAGTCGCAGGGCGGTGCGGTACAGCTCCAGGGTCGAGCCCTCCACCTCCGTCTGCGCCTCGACGGCGTACGCCGCGAAGGACGACGGCTGCGGCAGCCAGGCGGCGCCCGGCCCGAAGCCGTACGACGGCCCGCCCGTCGTCCACGGCAGCGGCACCCGGCAGCCGTCCCGGCCCTTGCGGACATGGCCGGTCTGTTCCCAGATCGGGTCCTGGAGCACCTCGGTGGGCAGGTCGGCGACCTCGTGCAGGCCGAGTTCCTCACCCTGGTAGAGGTACGACGATCCGGGCAGCGCCAGCATCAGCAGGGTCGCCGCGCGGGCCCGGCGCAGCCCGGCCGCGGTGTCGATCACGGGCGCGCTGCCGCCGGACAGCAGCCAGGCGGCCGGGTCGGTGCCGGGCGGAAGCATGAGGCGGGAGGCGTGCCGTACGACGTCGTGGTTGGACAGCACCCAGGTGGCGGTGGCACCGGCGGCCCGGGCGGTGGCCAGCTCGTCGGTGATGACCCGGCGGAGCTCGTCGGCGTCCCAACGGGTCTCCAGATACTCGAAGTTGAAGGCCTGGCCGAGTTCGTCGGGGCGCGCGTACAGCGCACGGCGGGGGCCCGGGACCCAGGCCTCGGCCACGGCGGTGCGCGCCGGGCTGTAGGCGTCGAAGATCTTGCGCCAGTCCCGGTAGATCTCGTGGACCTCGTCGCGGTCCCAGTACGGGTGGCTGCCCGGCGGGACGAGCGGCAGGGCCTCCTCACCGGTCGCGCCGATGTTCCCGATGTCCCGCAGCGGCTCGGCGAGGTCCTTGGCGAGGCCGTGGGCGACGTCGATCCGGAAACCGTCGACGCCCCGGGCCGACCAGAAGCGCAGGGTGGTGCGGAAGTCGGCGCGGACGTCCTCGTTGTCCCAGTTGAGATCGGGCTGTTGGGGGGCGAAGAGGTGCAGGTACCACTCGCCGTCCGCGCTCCGCTTCCAGGCGCTGCCGCCGAACACGGACTGCCAGTCGGTGGGCGGGAGTTCGCCGTGGGCGCCGCGGCCCGGGCGGAAGACATAGCGCTCGCGGGCCGGGGAGCCGGGCGCGGAGCGCAGGGCCTCCTGGAACCAGGGGTGCTGGCGCGAGGTGTGGTTGGGGACGATGTCGACGACGACCTTCAGACCGAGCCGGTGGGCCTCGCCGACCAGGGCGTCGAAGTCGTCCAGGGTGCCGAGGCGGGGGTCGACGCCCCGGTGGTCGGCGACGTCGTAGCCGCCGTCGGCCAGTTCCGAGGGGTAGAACGGGCTCAGCCACAGCGCGTCGACGCCGAGGCCGGCGATGTGGTCCAGGCGCTGGGTGATGCCGCGCAGATCGCCGAGTCCGTCGCCGTCGGCGTCGGCGAAACTGCGGGGATAGACCTGGTAGATGACGGCCTGGCGCCACCAGTCGGGGTTCTTGGAGGAGAGGTCCGGGGTGCGGTCTGCCATACGGGATCCCTTCGGGCAGGACGACGGTACAGGTAATCTGTCCAGCTTGCCCGGAAAAGGAACCTTAGGTCGGCATGCCCTAGGCCGCGTTGCGCCACACCTTCACGTCCAGCGTGGCGTACGTCGTCCCGGACGAACCCCGGTAGGTCACCAGGCCCACGTGACCGGTCCCGCTGATGACGCACATCTGCTGGCCGACGGTGAGGTCCTTGACCCAGATGTAGCTCTTGTAGCCGGTCGCCGCCTTGCACACGTCCAGGCTGCCCTGCCGGCCCACGGGCAGCAGGGCGAGGGAGCTGCCTGAGGTGGTGCCGGGGGCGAGGAGCGCGCCCGAGGAGTAGACGGCGTAGGTCAGGTCCTCGTCGGAGGTCCCGGTGTCCGCCTTGGACCGCACGGGGGTGTCCGCGAGGTACAGATCATGGCTCTTGGTCATCCGGATCCCGGCGTACGTCACCGGGACGGGCGCCTTCGAAGCCGCGGGGCTGCTCGCGGCGGTGGCCGGCGGAGCCGAGGGCGCAGTGCGCGTGCCGGTCGGGGACCCCGAAGGACCGCTCGGCACAGCGGACCTGCCGGCCTTCGGCTTCTTCGAGGCCCTGTTGGTCGGGGAACCGGACGCCGACGGCGACGGCGACTGGGACCGCACGGCGGACGTGGCCGACCGCGACGCCGCCACCTCCTGCGCCCGCTCCCCGCCCTTGTCGCCCTTCCCCGGAACGAACAGCAGGGTGACGGCCGCCCCACAGGCGACGAGCACGACGGCAGCCGCGGCCAACAGCCAGGACCGCCCCTTACGGCCCTTGGCGCCCGCGGACACCGGGGCGGTCGACGCGCCGTCCGGACCCTGCGGCCACGCCCCGCCGACCGGAGCGTACGCCGCCGGCGCGGACCCCTGCCCCATGACGAACGGGCCGGGGAGCGCGGCATGGGAGGGAGAGGTGGGAGAGGTCGGCGAGGTGGGAGAGGCGGGCGAGTAGGCCGCGGCCGTCGGCGGACCGAAACCGGGCGGACCGGCGGGGGGCGGGTAAGCGCCAGGAGTGCCGGGCGCATGAGCGGTGCCAGGCGCATGAGGTGCGCCAGGCGTCTCGGCGGTGCCGGGAGCGTAGGGCGCGCCGGCGGTGCCGAAAGCCCCGACAGCACCCGAAGTCCCGGCGGCACCCGACGCCCCCGGGACCCCGGAAGCCCCCGAACCCGCCGAAACCCCCGAAGCGAAACCCCCCTGCCCAGCCCCCCAAGCCTGGTCCGCGCCCGCGGCCCGGGCCCTGATTCCCGCGGCCAGTTCGCCCGGTAGCCACGCCCCGGACGTGGACCGCGCCTCGTCGCCGCGGTAGGCCTGGATCCTCTGGACGGAGTGGATGACCTCCTCGACGGCGGGCCGGTCGGCGGCCGGCTTGCGCAGGCAGGGGGTCACCAGCTCCCGTAGTTCCGGCGGCACACGGCCGAGGTCGGGCTCCTCGTGCACCACCCGGTACAGCACCGCGTGCGGATCCCCGTCACCGAACGCGGCGCGGCCTGTCGCCGCGAACACGGCGGTCTGGCCCAGCGCGAACACGTCGGCCGCGGGGGCCGCCTCCGCGCCGAGCACCTGCTCCGGCGCCATGTAGGAGACCGTGCCCAGGGCCGTACCGCTCTGCGTCAGCGAGGTGGCGTCCGCGGCCCGGGCCACGCCGAAGTCGATCACGCGGGGGCCGTCGGCGGCGAGCAGCACGTTCGACGGTTTGAGGTCCCGGTGCACGATGCCCGCGCGGTGCACCGCCTGCAGCGCCTCCGCGACTCCGGCGATCAGCCGCAGCACGGTGTCGACGGGCAGCGGCCCGTGCTCGCGCACCGCGTCGGCGAGGGAGGGCCCGGGTACGTAGGCGGTCGCGCACCACGGCACGGCCCCCTCGGTGTCGCTGTCCACGACCGGAGCCGTGTAGATCCCGTGGACCCGGCTCGCCGCGGCCACTTCCGCCCGGAACCGCTTGCGGAACTCGGCGTTCTCCGCCAGTTCGGGCCGGATCACCTTGACCGCGACGGCCCGTCCGCCGGGGGTGTGCGAGAGATAGACCCGCCCCATGCCGCCGGATCCGAGCCGGGCCACTAGCCGGTAGCCGCCCACGGTCCGCGGATCGCCCTCCTCCAGCGGCTCGAAACTACCCGCATCGGCCCCACCGTTGCTCAACACGCCGCACTCCACCCCGAGATCCGCTCCGTCGCGCCCCATTGCATCATGGGCCCGTCCGGGGGTTCAGGGCGTCGTCCGGAACGGTCAGGGCCGCTCGACGGTCTCCAGGTACAGCTTCACGTACCGGGCCACGTCGACCTCCAACGCCACGTCCACCAGCGCCTGTTCGCGCCTGCCCTCGTGGATTTCGGACTCGCCGTGGCGGGGACGGCGGTCGACGATCGTCTGGCCCCGGGTCGGACCGGGTGCCAGGGACACCTCGACCGGCAGCAGACGCGTGACGATGCCCTGCGGGTCGGCGACCGCGCACACCGCGCCCGCGTCACCGAGGCCGCCCGCCTCCTCCGCCTCCGGGGCCTCGCCCTGTGCGGTCGGCCGGTGGGCGAGCAGTTCTCCGGCCAGCCGGGTGCCGGGGTCGCTGCTCGCCCGCATCCGGTGCACGTCCGCGGCGTCCACGACGACCTGCGTGAAGACGTCGAGGCCGTACATGGTGATCGGCACGCCCGCGGTGAGCAGGATCGCCGCCGCCTCCGGGTCGTGCCACACGTTGAACTCGGCGACCGGCGTGGCGTTCCCGACGGCCACCGCGCCGCCCATGAAGACGATCCGCTCGATGTTGCGGGTCACCTCCGGGTGGGCGCGCAGGAGCAGGGCGATGTTCGTCAGGGGCGCGGTGGGGATCAGGGTGACCGGGCGCGGCGAGGCCAGGATCTCGCGGCGCAGGAGCGTTACGGCGTCCAGCTCGGACGCGGTGCGCCGCGGCGCGGGCAGGCCCAGGTCGCCCATGCCGTCGACGCCGTGCACGTGCTGCGCCGAGCGGGCCGGCTCGATCAGCGGGCGTTCGGCGCCCCGGCCCACCGGGATGTCCGGGGCGCCCGCCCGCTCCAGCACGGTCAGGGTGTTGCGGACCACGCCGTCGACGTCCGTGTTCCCGGCCACACAGGTCACCGCCCGCAGATCGAGGCCCGGATGGCGCACGGCGAGCAGCAGGGCGAGGGCGTCGTCGACCCCGGTGTCGCAGTCGATGATCACGGGGATGGGCTGACCGGTCACGGCGGACTCCTTCCGTCAAGCCGACCTTGGATCAGTTCCGACCTTAGATCAGTACGGTCACTCCCACAGGGCGGTGCCGCGTTCCGCCACCCGTCCGGCGATCCGGGACAGCAGCTCCGGCAGCGGCAGCTCGCCGGGCCGGCGGCCGTCCCGCAGCCGTAGGGCGGCCAGGCCCGCCGCGGCCTCACGGGCGCCGATCACCGCCTGGTACGGCACCAGGCGCGCGGCGCGGATCCGGGCGCCGAGGCTGCCCTGGTCCGGGTCTGCGAGTTCGGCCCGCAGCCCCAGGGCCACGGCCTCGCGCACGACCGCCGCCGCCTGCTCCGCCTGCTCCTCGGCCACCGGCAGCACCACCAGCTGGACGGGCGCCAGCCAGGCCGGGAAGGCGCCCGCATGTGCCTCGATCAGGTGGGCGACGGCCCGCTCGACGCTGCCGATGATGCTGCGGTGCACCATGACCGGCCGGTGCTTGGCACCGTCGGCGCCGGTGTAGCGCAGGTCGAAGCGGGCCGGCTGGTGGAAGTCGATCTGCACGGTGGACAGGGTGGACTCGCGGCCTGCCGGGTCGGCGATCTGCACGTCGATCTTCGGGCCGTAGAAGGCGGCCTCGCCCTCCGCCTCCTCGTACTCCAGGCCGGACGCGTCCAGGACCTCCCGCAGCAGGACGGTGGCCCGGCGCCACAGCTCCGGATCGGCGACGTACTTCCCGCCCTCCCCGGGCAGCGACAGCCGGTGCCGTACGGCCTCGATGCCCAGGTCGGCGTAGGCGCGGGCGATCAGCTCCAGCGCGGCGCGGGCCTCCTCCACCGCCTGGTCCAGGGTGCAGAAGATGTGCGCGTCGTTGAGCTGGATGGCACGGACGCGGGTCAGGCCGCCGAGGACGCCGGAGAGTTCGGCACGGTGCATGCCGCCCAGCTCGGCGATGCGCAGGGGCAGTTCCCGGTAGCTGTGGGAGCGGGAGCGGTAGATCAGGGCGTGGTGGGGGCACAGGCTGGGCCGCAGTACGACCTCCTCCGCGCCGAGTCTCATCGGCGGGTACATGTCGTCGCTGTAGTGGTCCCAGTGCCCGGAGATCTCGTACAGCTCCCGTTTGCCGAGCGCGGGCGAGTAGACGTGCCGGTACCCGGCCCGGCGTTCGGCCTCGCGGATGTACTCCTCCAGGGTGTGCCGTACGACCGCGCCGTCGGGCAGCCAGTACGGCAGGCCCGCGCCGATCAGCGGGTCGGTGTCGAACAGGCCGAGCTCGCGGCCGAGGCGGCGGTGGTCGGGGAGTGCGTCGTTCATGGGCGGGTCTCCTCGCTGCGGGAGGCGAACACCCACGGCACGCCGAAGCCCCGGGGCGTTCGCCCCGGGGCTTCGATGCTGGTCAGGTGTCAGCGCGCCGGGACGGTCTCCGGCGTCGTCGTGCTCTTCGGGCACTGCTGGGCGCGCTGCATACGGCGACCGTAGCAGCCGCCGTGGGACCGGGCCGACGCAATTTCCGCGCACCGCCCACACGTGTCCGGCGGACCGCTCACCCGGCCCCCGCGGGCCAGTCACCCGGACGGCCCGGAGCGCTGGTGGGCCGCTCGGGCCGGTGGTGCCGTGAGATCAAGCACCGCATCAGCAGGCAGCCCAGGAGGCACTCCATGACCGACGCGATACGCCCACGCGGCCTCCTGTTCTGGCTCATCGTCGCCGGACTCCTCGCCATGGGCGGCTGCGCGGCCCTCGGCCTGAAACAGCCGGAGACCGCAATCCAGCCCCTCCCGACGATCGACAAGGCGTCGCCGACGCCGAAGGCGTCCACGCGGGCCGACGGTGCCTCCCTCACCGACCAGCAGGCGCAGGCCGCGCTTCTCAGCCAGACCGACCTCGGCGCCCCCTGGACGGCGACCCGAGGGGCGGCCACCTGGCGGGACCAGCTGCTGAAGGCGACCACCTCGGCCGGAGTGTGCCAGCGGCTGCTGGACGCCCTCTACACCGACGAACTCCTCGGCGGCCCCGCCCGCGTCGCCATCGGCCTCGACGACGCCGACACCGACGCCCAGCTGCGCTACCAGATCGCCGCCCGCCGCCCCGCCGACGTGGACGCGGCGCTCGCCTGGCTGAAGACGATGCCGGCGCAGTGCGCGCGGTTCACGGCCACCACGGAGACCGGGATCACGGAGGACGTCCAGGTCAACGACGCCCCGCTGCCGGAGGTCGGGGACGCGCGCCAGGGCCTCAGGGTCAGCCTCGCCGCCACCGATTCCGACGGCCGGCACGGCGTGCTCACGCTGGAGGTGGCCGCCGTCCGGGTCGGCCAGGACGCGTTCGCCCTCACCAACGGCGGCCTGGGCGACGTCCCGAACGACGCGACCCAGGCCGCCGTCCAGATCGGCGCCCTGCGCCTGGCGGACATCCGCAAGCAGGGGAGGGCACAGGTGTGAGCCTGGCCGCTTGTCCGGGCGCGGTCCCGGGCCGGCCCCACCACGGACTTCCCCGGGCACCTCCCCCGGCCGGCCCCACCACGGACTTCCCCGGGCACCTTCCCGGGCCAGCCCCTCGGCGGGCTCCCCCAGGCACCTCCCCGGGCCAGCCCCACCGCGAGCTTCCCCAGGCCAGCCCCACCGCCGACTTCCCCGAGCACCTTCCCAGGCCGGCCCCACCACGGACTTCCCCGGGCACCTCCCCCGGCCGGCTCCTCCACGGACTTCCCCGGGCACCTTCCCGGGCCAGCCCCTCGGCGGGCTCCCCCAGGCACCTCCCCGGGCCAGCCCCACCGCGAGCTTCCCCAGGCCAGCCCCACCGCCGACTTCCCCGAGCACCTTCCCAGGCCGGCCCCACCACGGACTTCCCCGGGCACCTCCCCGGGCCAGCCCCTCCACGGACTTCCCCAGTCGCCTCCCCGGGCCGGCCCCACCGCGAGCTTCCCAGCCCCTCCACGGACTTCCCCGAGCACCTTCCCGGGCCGGCCCCTCGGCGGGCTCCCCCAGGCACCTCCCCGGGCCAGCCCCACCGCGAGCTTCCCCAGGCCAGCCCCACCGCCGACTTCCCCAGGCACCTTCCCAGGCCGGCCCCACCGCCGACTTCCCCGGTCGCCTCCCGAGCGCTTTCCCGGGGTTTCTCCTGAGGCTCCTCGCAGGTCCCGGTCCCCGGCTTCTTCAAGGCCTCTCGCCGTGTCTCACAGCGGTGGCTGGGCCGGTGCCGGGCCCAGGGTCGTCGTACCCGGGGTCGTGCGGTGACCGAGGCCGGTGCGGTAGGCGTCCAGGGCGGCGTCGATGCGGCCCGTGCGGCGCAGCAGGTCGCCGAGGAGGCGGCACAGATCGGCCAGGTCGCCGGCGGCGCCCGCGCGTTCCAGCAGGCTGAGCGCGCGGACGTAGTGCTCCTCGGCGGCCTCCGTCTCCCGGGCGTCCTCGGCGATGATGCCGAGCAGGCGGTGGGCCGCGGCGGCGTGGACCGCGCCGCGCTCGGAGGAGAAGTCGCCGAGGACGCCCTCCAGGAGTACGGCGGACTCCCCCGACTTGCCTCGGCGGTGCAGCACGTCGGCCAGCTCTACGGCGGCCTGGCTGCGGTAGAGCGCGGCCCGGCTCTCCGAGAGCATGGCGTACGCCTGGCGCAACTCGGCTTCCGCGCGCTCCAGTTCGCCGTTCTGGGCGCAGACGTAACCGCGCATCCAGTGGCAGTTGGCCAGCTCGGTGCGCAGCCGCAGCCGGCGGTACAGCTCGGCCGCCTTGGCGAGCGAGGCGTCGGCCTCGGTGACCCGGCCCTCGGCGATCAGGGTGCGGGCCACCGAGCGGTGCATCCGGGCGATCAGCGCCGGGTCGCCGGCCTGCGGTGCGAGCGCGAGGGCGAACTCGGCGGCCTGGGCGGCACGGGCGTGCGCGCCCATGTCCATGTACGGGCCGATGACGCTGGCGTAGAGCAGGAGCAGGGCGTCGGGGTCGTGCAGTCCGCCGCGGTTGAGCTCGTCGAGGGTGGATTCCAGGAGGTAGACGGCGTAGCGGAGTTCACCGGCGAGGTAGTGCGCGACCGCGCGGCCCCGGACGGCAGGCACCCGCACCGGGAGGGACTCGTCCGCGAGGTGCGCCTCGGCGCGTTCGAAGAACTCCCGGGCCTTCTCCAACTCGCCGGTCTCCAGCGCGCATTCACCGAGGCCGAGCAGCGCGGTGGTCTGCTCGCAGGCCAGGCCGTGGGTCTCCGCCTCGGCGAGCAGCGCCGCGTACTGCCCGGCGGCCTCCTCGGCCCGGCCGTCGGCGAGGACCCGCTGGGCCTCGGTGAGCCGCAGCCTGAGGTCGGTGGCGAGGTGGGCGGGCCGGCCGACGGCCAGCTCCTCGAAGGCCACGCCGAGCCGGCCGGCGATGTGCCGCAGCGCCTCGTCGGAGGCCCGCACCCGGCCCGCCTCCACGGTGGAGATGTAGGCGGGCGTGTAGGCGGGTTCCGCCAACTGCCGCTGCGTCAGGCCGCGCTGCGTGCGCAGTTGCTGTACACGCCGTCCGATGACCGCAGGGTCGTCCCGTTCCCGCATTGCCTGACCCCCAACTCCCCTGGCACCTCTTGCCGTTGGACCCGTTGAGCCCCTAGGTTAAACGGCGGATTAAGTCTGCTTAATACGTCGCTGTTGTGTTGCGAGGTCGCCGTGCCCGGACGTACATCCGCACCCTACGGAAACACCACCGCACGCAGGGCCGTAGCCGCAGCGTTGATCGCCGCGGCGGCCCTGATCCTCGCGGCGAACGCAGGCCCGGCCCGTGCGGCGGAGCCCGGACCGAACGCCGACCGGACCCAGCAGTCGGCACCCGAGAGGTGAAGGGTCAGCCTGGCTTGAACCCGGTAAAGGGCTTCCCGGCCGGAACGACCGACCCTCCCGCCCGCCCCGCCGGCAGCCTACGCTGCGAACATGACCTCTGCCGCCGCCCGTACCGCCCTGGACCTGACCTCCGACCTCCCGGTGCCGCGGTGGGAGGACTTCTACCGCGACCTGCACCGCCACCCGGAGCTGTCCCTGCGCGAGCACCGCACCGCCGGGACGCTGGCCGGTCGGCTGCAGGGCGCCGGGTTCGAGACCGTCGAGGGCGTCGGCGGCACCGGGGTCGTGGGCCGGCTGGCCCATGGCGACGGGCCGACCGTGCTGCTGCGGGCCGACATGGACGCGCTGCCGGTCCAGGAGGCCACCGGGCTGCCGTACGCCTCGGAGGCTGACGGGGTGATGCACGCGTGCGGGCACGATCTGCACGTCACCTGGCTGACCGGGGCCGCCGAGGCCCTGGCCGCCGGGCGGGAGACCTGGCGGGGCACCCTGCTGGTGGTGGGCCAGCCGGCCGAGGAGACCGGGCAGGGCGCGGCCCGGATGATCGCGGACGGGCTGTACGAGCGGTTCGGCCGGCCGGACGTGCTGCTCGGCCAGCATGCCACTCCGGGCCTGGCGGGCCTGTACCCGCACGCGCCCGGCCTGATCATGTCGGCGGCGACGGACGTGGACATCGTGGTGCACGGCCGGGGCGGGCACGGTTCGCGTCCGGAGGCGACCGTGGATCCGGTGGTGACCGCCGCCTACCTGGTCACCCGCCTGCAGACGGTCGTCTCCCGGGAGCTGGCCGCCGGCGAGTCCGCCGTGCTGACCGTGGGCAGGATCGAGGCCGGCACCCGGCACAACATCATCCCGTCCGAGGCCCGCATCTCGCTGAACCTGCGCAGCCAGTCCGAGGAGGTACGGCAGCGGATGCTGGCCGCGATCCGGCGCATCGCGCAGGGCGAGTGCCTGGCCGCCGGCTGCCCGCGCGAGCCGGACGTCACCATCGGCAACACCTTTCCCGTGACCGTGAACGACGCGCCCACCGACGCCACGGTGGCCGCCGTGCACGGCGAGGTCTTCGGCGCGGGCACGGTGTTCGACCCGGGCCCGGCGATGGGCAGCGAGGACTTCCCCGCGCTGGCGCTCGACGGTGCCATCCCGTACTCGTACTGGTTCGTGACCACCACCCCGGCCGAGGTGTGGGACAAGGCCCCCGGCGACACCCTCCCGGAGAAGTTCGCGGCCGTACCGAGCAACCACAGCCCGCACTTCGCCCCCGACCTGTCCATGATCGCCCCCGGCGTCCGCACGCTCGTCTCCGGGGCCTTGGCACTGCTGTCGGTGGCCTGACGGTCGGCCCTGCCAGGGTCTACTGGGCGGCCTGAAGCTGCCGCAGCTGCCGCTGGACGTTCTCCAGCGCACCCTGCCGGCGGCCCGGCACCCGCAGCCGCAACTCCGCGAGTCCTGGCCCGAGTTCACGGGCCCGCGCCGCGTCCGTGATCCGGCCCCACTGGTGGTGCGCCCGGTCCACGGCCGCCTCCACGGCAGGCGCGTCGACGGCCTGCCCGGCGGCCAGCCGCACTCCGGCGACGGCGAGCCACGCCCGGCAGCTGCGCTCCGCGTCCCCCGCGAACATCGCGAGATCCGCCCGGACTTCGGCCCAGTGCAGGGCTTCGTCGGAGGCGGAACCATAAGCACCCACGGCAAGCTGCTCCTGCCGAGCGGCCAGTACGTCGGCATCACCGTGCCGCCCACCCCGCACGGCTGCGCTGATGGCGGCGTGGGGATCCTGCTGGGTGCCGGGCGGAAGCGGGACCTGCGTGACGGCGTGCGGGGCCTGGTCGGTGCCGGGTGCCGTGGGCGCCTGGCCTTGCAGCCGGCCGAGTCGGGTGGACGGGTGGGCGAACGGGGGTCTGGGGGCGGAGCCCCCAGGGACGGCCAGCACCAGGTCACGCCCAGCACTCGACTCGGCGATCCGAGCCAGCGCCTTCTCGTGCAACTGAACAAGCGGCGGCCGGTGCCCACTGCGCAGCAACGTCGCCACGGCCTTCATGTACGCCGGCTCGGCCACCCCCCGCCGCCCGCCCACCGGCGCCACACGACCGTAAACGGCGGCATTCGCACCGCAGTCCAGCCCGCGCTCGGCGACGTACCGCCACGCCTCCTCATCCGCATGCACGTCCACGACCAGCGCCGTATCCACAGCGGAGCGCAACCGCAGCTCCTCCCGTATCCAGTGCCACGGCAGCCCGGTGTAACGAACCGTCGCCGCGGTGGTGCGCGCCAGCGCCAGATGCGGCAGCCGCTGCCGGCGGTCCAGCTGGAGCTGGCCGGCGATGTACAGGGTCAGCGGCCCGGGCGCGGCCGCCGCTGCGCGCAGCCGGGTCAGCACGGCCTGCGGCTCCAGCGGGTCGGCGAGTTCCACGACGTTCGCTGTGTCGGTGCCGGACAGCACGGCGGGCGCCACGGCGGCCAGCACCGGCAGCACACCGGCCGCGTCCACCAGCCGCCCCCGGCCCACCGGTGAGGCGGCGAGCAGCAGCACGGTTCCGGCCATCGGTCCTCCCCCTGTAGCCCCTGTCGGCCCCGCCGACCCTCTCGACCCTGGTCGGCTCTCCACGCTCTCCAGCCAGCACCGTAACCGCTGCGGCTGCAAACGCGCGCCCCGGGAAAGCCTCAGGACCGCAAACGTCCCTCTTCGCCGTCTTCGCCCGCCGCCTCCCGCGCCCGCCGCACGGCGAACACCGTGGTGTCGTCGCTCAGCCGGCCGCCGCTGTGCCGCAGGACGCCGTCGCGGACCAGCCAGACCAACCGCGAGGGCCCGGCCCGGTCCGGCCCGGCGCCGGCCGCGGGCGCGAGCTCCAGGGCCAACGGATAGAAGGTGCCCCGCCGGTCGCGGGCCTCGGTCACCCCGTCGGTGACCAGCAGCAGGGTCTCGTCGGCGGCGAGCGGCACCCGGTGCACGGGCGGCAGACCTTCCACGAGGTCGCCGAAGCCGAGCGGCAGCCCGTCGCCGCTGGGCAACTCGCGGACTCCGCGCGGGCCGATGGCGAGCGGGGGCTCGTGGCCGAAGTTGACGACGTCGATGCTCTCCTCCGCGTCCTCGGGGAAGCCGATCAGCACGGCGGTGGCGAACCGGTCGCCGTCCTCACGGCCGAGCGCGGTGGTGTGCCGGCGGTGCCGCAGCATCCGCATCTCCAGGCGCTCGGCGACGGTCGCGAGGTCCGCCTCGTGGTAGCCGGCCTCGCGGAACGTGCCGAGCAGCGCGGCGGCCGTCTCCACCGCGCCGAGCCCCTTGCCCTGCACATCGCCGACGAACAGGCGGGTGCCGTGCGGGCCGGGCTGGATGTCGTAGAAGTCGCCGCCGACCCGGGCGTCGACGTCGGCCGCCAGATACACCCCGGCGTGCTCCAGTCCGCCCCAGCGCGCGGGCAGCGGGCGCAGCACGGTACGGCGGGTGGTCTCGGCGATGTCCTGGATGTGCAGGGTCTGCCGCTCCTTGCGCAGGCGCACGGCACAGGCGATCACGGCCAGCAGGCCGCCGACGGCGACCAGGACGAAGTCGCCGAGACCGGCCCGGTACTCGCCCGGCCAGGCACTGTCGACGGCGACGTACGTCGCCACCGCCAGCACGGCGAAGGCGCCCGTCGTCCACACCCCGCAGATCGCGGCGGCCGTACCGGGGACCAGCACGATCCAGGTGATGATCCGGAACCGCTCGCTGGTGTTGAAGTCCAGCAGCACGATGCCGACGAGCAGCAGCAGGGGAGGTACCCAGCCGAGGTTCCGGCCGAGCTTCCGGCCGCGGACGCGCAGCGGCCGACGCCGCCGGCCGTACTCGATGTCCGTCACGGCGGGCAGCCCTCCATGTGTCTCGGCATCTCCCAGCGAAACACGGGAGAGAACCCGCCGCATCCGGGCACCCGTCACCCTCCTGGCCGACTTGCCAGGCCATGCCCCCAGGTGTGCTCTGGAAGGCGGGGGCGAGGAGAGAGAGGAGTGCTCTCATGGCTCAAGCGGCACCCGTGCCCGGCGGCATGTCCCGCCCCGGCCGCAGGGAGATCGGAGAACGGGTTCCCGGTGGGCGGCGCACCCGTCCGCCCGACGTCTTCGACGCACGCACCCACCGCATCGCGCACTTCGCCGTCCCGGTCGTACTGGGCCTGATCTACGGCTACTGGGTCGCGGCCGACGCCCGCCAGGGCGGCCCCATCACCGGCGGGAACCTGCTGCTCGGCTGGCTCAGCGCGCTGGTGTTCGCGGTGGTGTCCATCGCCCTGCTGAGGCTGGCCCCGAGGATGACGCGGGAGCTGCACGCGCTGCTGTGGTCGGCGTTCGCCGGCATCGCGTTCGGCTTCGTGTACATCCAGACGCCGCACTCGGTCTGGCGGACCGTGATGATGTCGCTGATCGTCGCGGGGTGCACCTTCGGGACGTTCTTCTACCGCTACTACACGCGCGAGGACGCGTTCGGGCACCGGGTCCGCTGACCCGCGAGGGCCGCGCAAGCCGCGAGAGCCGCGAAGGTGTGAACGTGGGTCCCGGCGGGCCGGGACCCACGCCTCCCCCGTAATTCCCCACTTCCCTCACCCGGCCTTGCACCGGTCTCCCCCCAACACCAGGAAACACCCGTTCGGGTGAACCCTCCACCGGAGATCGGAGTCCCCAGTTCCGCCAAGGGGTGCGGGTCTTCGCCCGAATGCGCGCGCCCCGCTCGCGTTCGCGCCCGCGGGGCCGTTGGCTGGAAACGTGCCCCCACGCATCAGGAGCGCCCTGTCGGCCGTACTGCTCGCCCTGTCCTGCCTCCTCGTGCCGTTCGGCGCGCTGGCGGCCTGGGCGGCGTACGGGCTCGCCGACACGGGCCGGTACGTCACCACGATGGCACCGCTGGCCGCCGACCCGAACGTGCGGGAGGCCGTCGCGGACACGGTCGGTGACGGCATCCTGCGCGCGGTGGACCGGCATCTGGACGTCCGCCCGGCGGGCGGCTCCGTCCGCCCGTTCGTACGTGACGCGGTGCGCTCCTTCACCCAGACCGAGGCCTTCCGGCTGGCCTGGGACACCGGCAACCGGGTCACCCACGACGCGGTGATGCGCGCCCTGCGCGACGAGGAGGACGACGAGGCGGCCGGGCGGGCGGTCACCGTCGACTTCGCCCCCGTCACCGACCAGGTCAAGCGTCAGCTGACCCGGGACCATGTGCCGATCGCCGCGCGCATCCCCGTGGAGCACACCGCGGTCTCGGTGCTCCCGGCAAGCGAACTGGCCTCATTCCGGAAGGGTTTCCACGTGCTCGAAGTAGCCGGTTTCTGGCTGCCGGTGGCGGCCGTCGCGTTCGCCGCCACCGGGATCGCCCTCGCCGTCCACCGCCGCCGCGCCGTCGCCGCGACCGCGCTGGGCACGGCCCTGGGCGGCGGTGTGCTGGCCCTGGCCGTGGCCGTCGGCCGCAGCCTCACCCTGGCCGACCTGCCCGCCGACGTCCCCCACCCGGCGGTCGGCGCGGTCTACGACGCCCTCACCGGGACCCTGCGCACGGCGGCCTGGCTCCTGCTGGGCCTCGGCCTCACGGTGGCGCTGACCGCATGGCTGACCCGCCGCCTCCGCCTGACCCGCCGCACCCGCCCCTCCGCCCCACCGGTGTCGCCCCCACCCCCGTCTCCGTCCCAGACCCCGACCCGAGCCCAGGCCTGACGCCCCCGGCGCATCCGCCGTCCCCAGTCTGTGGATATCTGTACGGGGTTCGGCGAGGACGAGCCGACAGCGCGTCTCACCATCGCTGGGACGGTGTCCTTCCGCCTCTCGATTTCCCGGCGCGCGGTGGAACGCCCACCGTAGGCTCGGCCCGTGAACCGTCGCCCCGGACGCAGGCTCGGTGCCTGGTGTGCGGGGCCGTCGTACTCGGCGTGCTCGCCTGGTACGTCCAGCCGTACGACGACACCACCGACCCCGGCGGCCCGCCACTCGCCACCCTGCGCGTGCTGACCTCCAACGTGGAGTTCGGGCGCGGCGCTCCCGCCCTGGTCCCGCGGATCCGGGACCGGCGCCCGGACGTCGTCTTCGTCGAGGAGTGCGAGTTCACCTGCCAGGCCACGCTGGAGGCCGACTTCGAGACCGCCTATCCCTACCGGCAGGCGGTCCGCGCGGCCGGCTCCCACGGCTCGCTCATCCTCAGCCGCTATCCCTTGAAACCGACGGCCGGTGTCCCCGGCACCATGGGCATGCCCGGCGCGATCGCCGACGTACACGGCCACGCCGTACGCCTCCAACTCGCCCACCCCATGCCTCCGCTGCCGGGCCAGGTCGGCCTGTGGCGGCGCGAACTCGGCGGGCTCCGCACCTTCGCGGCCGCCGACCCCCGTACGCCCACCGTCCTGGCCGGCGACTTCAACGCCACCCAGGACCACGCGGCCTTCCGCCGCATCCTCGACACCGGCCTGACCGACGCCGCCCGTCTCGCCGGACACGACCACGCCGCCAGCTGGCCCGCACGCACCGCCTCCGTCCTCGGCGCCCAGATCGACCACGTCCTGCTCTCCCCGGACTTCACCGCGACCGACGCCCACTTCCTAGGCGTGTCCGGCAGCGACCACCGGGCCCTCGTCGTGGACGTCACCCTGCACCGGCGCGGGTGAGTTCGGGGGGGGGACCAGGGCGCCGACCTGGGACGACTCCGGTCGGCGGGGAGCGAACCGGTGATAATGGCCGCATGTCGCGAGAGTTCCCCATCGGCCTCACCCCTCCCGACTGGCTGGTCCGGAACCTCCGCCCCCAGCAGGCCCCCGTCAACAAGGCCGCCGTCGCCCGCGCCGCCCTCGCCATGGCCCTCCCCCTGGCGATCGGCCTCGCCACCGGCTACCCGGCGTACGGCGCCCTCGCCTCCATGGGCGCCCTGTCCGGCGTCATCGGCGACACCGCCGACGCCTACCGCATGCGCATCCTCAACATCGCCGTCCCGCAGCTCTTCGGCGCGGTCGGTGTGGCGCTGGGCGCGCTGGTGTACGGCCACGGCTGGTACGCGGTGGCCGTGCTGACCGGGATCGCGCTGCTCTCCGGCATGATCTCGACGATCGGCGCGGTGGCCTCGGTCTCCGGCCTGCTCCTGCTCCTGAACTGCGTGGTGGGCGCGGGCCTCCCGCTGCCCCGCCCCTGGTGGCTGGCCCCGGCCCTCATGACGGGCGGCGGCCTCCTGGTCCTCCTCCTCGCCCTCCTGGCCTGGCCGTTGCGCTCGGGCGTGCCCGAACGCGCGGCGGTGGCGGCCTCCTACCGCACCCTCGCCACGCTCCTCACCGTCTCCGGCACGGACCACATCGAGGAGTACGACGAGGCCCGCCGGATGGTCACCCAGTCCCTCAACCAGTCCTACGACCTGATCCTGGCCCGGCGCGCCCGCCACCACGGCCGCAGCCGCGAACTCACCCGTCTCCTCGCCCAGTTGAACGCCGTCATCCCGGTGGTCGAGGCGGCCCCCGCAGCCCACCTGGCGGCCCGCCCCCTGCCGCCCGAGATCCCGGAGGCGGTCCACCACCTCGCCCAGGCGGTGGAGACGGGCTACACGGGCCCGATAGCCCTGCACCTCCCGGTACCGACGACGGAGACGGCCCGCGCGGTGGACCACGCCCTGCGCCACACGGCCGAGGTGGTGACGGCCCCCGACGTGGACCCCCGGGGCATCGACGACCGCCTGGGCCGCCCGGCGGCGCTAAGCATCCGCACGGCCAGAGCGGCCCGCAACGTCGTACTCTCCGCCAACTCCTGGCGCTACGGCCTGCGCCTCGCGGTCTGCATCGGCGTCGCCCAGGCCCTGGTGTCGTTGATCCCCGTTCCCCGCTCCTACTGGGTGGCCCTGACGATCACCTTCGTCCTGAAGCCCGACTTCGGCTCGGTCTTCTCCCGCGCCCTGCTGCGCGCCCTCGGCACGGTGGCGGGCCTGGTGATCGCGGCGGTGGTCCTGGCGGAGGTCCCGATGGGCTGGTGGGACGTCCTCGCGATGCTGCTCCTGGCCCCCTTGATCCCGGCGCTGACCCCCCGCGGCTACGGCTACCAGACGGCAGCCATCACCCCGGTGATCCTCCTCCTGTCGGACATCCTGAACCACCAGGGCACGGCGTTGCTGCTGCCCCGCCTGGCGGACTCGCTCCTGGGCTGCGCGATCGCCCTGACGGCCGGCTACCTGCTCTGGCCGGAGAGCTGGCGCACCAGGGTCGGCGACCGGCTGGCCGACGCGGTGGCGGACACGGCGCGGTACGTGGAGACGGCGTTCACCGCCGACGGGGACCCCGCCGAGCGGGCCCGCATGCGCCGCCGCCTCTACCGCGACCTCTCGGTGATCCGTACGGAGTTCCAGCGGGCCCTGACCGAACCACCGCCGACCGGCCGCCGCGCGGCCGCGTGGTGGCCGCTGGTCGTGGCGGTGGAACGTATCGTCGACGCGACGACGGCGGCGCGCGTCCGCGTGCGACACGGGGCGGCACGCCCGTCCGCGGCCGAGATCACCCAGGTGGTCCTGCAACTCCGGGAGCTTTCGGAGGGCGTACGGGACGCCGAAACCCTGACCCCGGTCCGCACTGACCTCACCGGTCCCGCGAACAGCGTCCTGGAGCCGCTCCGCCAGGAGGTCGCGGCGGCCCGGTCGATCGCTTCCCCCCACTGAGTGCTTCGCTAACCTTACGTGTCCGTCCTGGCCAGGGATCGACGTGGATCAACTCACGTGAAGGGTTGCACACATGGGCATTCTCACTCTCCTGCGGAACGCATTCAGCCGCTCCCGCAAGGGACGAGCCACGGAGGCAGAGGGTGCTGACCGCCTGCCGGCGCAACCGGAAACCCCCCAGCCCACGGCCCCCGCGGCCGACCCCACCGTCCCCGAACCCCGCCGCTCCTCCTCCGAGGAACACGACCTGGTGGCAGCGGCCTTCAACAACATCAAGGTCCCCCGCCCCTCGAAGGCGGAGTCCACGGTGACGACCGAGGCCGAGGCCCCCGCCGCCCCAACGGCCGAGACCGAGCAGCCGTCCGATCCGACACCCGCCCAGACGACCGAGTCCGCTGAGCAGGTCCGGGAGACGGCCGAGCCGGAGGTCACGGAGACGGCCGAGGCTGTGGCACAGGCCGAGCCGGAGGCCGCGCAGACCGCCGAGACCGAGGCACAGACCGAGCCGGAGATCACGCAGACCACCGAGACCGAGGCACAGACCGAGCCGGAGATCACGCAGACCACCGAGACCGAGGCACAGACCGAGCCGGAGATCACGCAGACCACCGAGACCGAGGGA
>NZ_JBFAWG010000040.1:0-6547 GCF_040680215.1 Streptomyces sp. NPDC052107 | reverse complement strand
GGGCGACACCACGCCGGAGGCCGCGCAGCAGCCCGCCGAGGAGCACACCGAGCCGGAGATCACGCAGACCGCCGCGGCGGAGGAGACGACCGAGGGCGACACCACGCCGGAGGCCGCGCAGCAGCCCGCCGAGGAGCACACCGAGCCGGAAGCCGGGAAGCCGACCGAGCCCGAGAAGGCAGGGGCTAAGGAGCTGGCCGAGCCGGAGGTTGCCGAGAAGGCAGAGGTCGAGGAGCAGGCCGAGCCGGAGGCTGAGGCGCAGGAGGTCGTCGAGGCGGTGTCGGTGACGGCGGAGGAAACCGCCGCACCGGCCGACGAGACGACCGCCCCGCAAGCCTCCGACGGCGAGGACGCCCCACACAAGTCACCCGCACCCGACAGCGAGACCCGCACGGGTGGTGCGGGTGAGAACGACACGGACGCCGAAGGCGAAGCCGAGGCGGAGCCGGGCAAGCCGACCCCCGCCACCACCCTGGCCGAGGTCAAGTCCCGCACCCCCTCCCTCGCCACCGCCTACAAGGCCGCCACGACCACCCTGAAGAACAAGGACCTCACCGGCACCCGAGCCAAGGTCTACCTCGTCCTCGACCGCTCCGCGAGCATGCGCCCGTACTACAAGGACGGCTCCGCCCAGGCCCTCGCCGACCAGACTCTCGCCCTCGCCGCCCACCTGGACCCCGAGGCCACGGTCCACACCGTCTTCTTCTCCACGGAGATCGACGGCACCACCGACCTCACCCTCACCCCGGACCACGAGACGAAGATCGACGACGTCCACGCCGGCCTCGGCCGCATGGGCCGTACCAGCTACCACGCCGCCGTAGAGGCCGTACTCGCCCACTACGACGAGTACGAGAAGGACACCACCCCCGCCACCCCCGCCCTCGTCGTCTTCCAGACCGACGGCGCCCCGGACGCGAAGACCCCCGCCACCCAGGCACTCACCGCGGCGGCGGACACCCACCCCGCCGTCTTCTTCTCCTTCGTCGCCTTCGGGGAACACGACAACAAGGCCTTCGACTACCTCCGCAAACTGAAGACCGACAACACGTCGTTCTTCCACGCGGGCCCCGCCCCCCGCGAGCTGACCGACACGGAGCTCTACGAGGGCGTCCTCGCCACCTGGCGCCCGTAACCGACCACGACGGACGGTCACCCTCAGTGACATCCGGGCCGTCCGCTTCCCACCCTGCAAAACGGGAAGCGGGCGGCCCACCCATGTCGGCTACGATTTCAAGGTTCGAAACCGCAGAAAAGCAGCGACCTGGGAGCAGCCACGATGGCTCGACACCTCATCACCAGCGCCCTTCCGTACATCAACGGGATCAAGCACCTGGGCAACATGGTGGGGTCCATGCTCCCGGCGGACGTGTACTCCCGGTATCTGCGCCAGCGCGGCCACGACGTCCTGTACATCTGCGCCACCGACGAGCACGGCACCCCGGCCGAGCTGGCCGCCAAGGAGCAGGGCCTGCCGGTCGACCAGTTCTGCGCCCAGGCGCACGACGCGCAGAAGGCGGTCTACGACGGCTTCGACCTCGCCTTCGACTACTTCGGCCGCAGCTCCTCCCCCGAGAACCGCGACATCACCCAGCACTTCGCCCGCAAGCTGAACGAGAACGGCTTCATCGAGGAGCGGGCGATCCGCCAGGTCTACAGCCCCGCCGACGGCCGTTTCCTGCCCGACCGCTATGTCGAGGGCACCTGCCCCCACTGCGGCTACGACAAGGCCCGCGGCGACCAGTGCGAGAACTGCACCCGCGTCCTGGACCCGACCGACCTGATCAACCCCCGCTCGGCCATCTCCGGCTCCACGGACCTGGAGGTCCGCGAGACCAAGCACCTCTTCCTCCTCCAGTCCAAGCTGGAGAACGAGGTCCGCGAGTGGGTGGCCCGGCACGACAAGGACTGGCCGCAGCTCGCCTCCTCCATCGCCCACAAGTGGCTCACCGAGGGCCTGCACGACCGTGCGATCACCCGTGACCTGGACTGGGGCGTCCCGGTCCCGGCCGACACCTGGCCGGAGCTGGCCGCCGAGGGCAAGGTCTTCTACGTCTGGTTCGACGCGCCGATCGAGTACATCGGCGCGACGAAGGAGTGGGCGGACCAGGACCCGGAGAACCGGGACTGGAAGTCGTGGTGGTACGGCGCGGACTCCGGCGAGAACCCCGTCCGCTACACCGAGTTCATGGCGAAGGACAACGTCCCCTTCCACACCGTCATGTTCCCGGCCACCGAACTGGGCGTGCGCGAGCCGTGGAAGAAGGTCGACTACGTCAAGGCCTTCAACTGGCTGACGTACTACGGCGGTAAGTTCTCCACCAGCCAGAAGCGCGGTGTCTTCACCGACCAGGCCCTGGACATCCTCCCGGCCGACTACTGGCGCTACTTCCTCATCGCCAACGCCCCCGAGTCGGACGACTCGTCCTTCACCTGGGAGCACTTCACCGCCACGGTCAACAAGGACCTCGCCGACACCCTCGGCAACTTCGTCAACCGTGTGCTGTCCTTCTCCAAGAAGCGCTTCGGCGAGGAGGTCCCGGCGGGCGGCACCCCTGGCGAGGCCGAGACGAAGCTCGGCGAGCAGATCGCCGAACTCCTCGCCGAGTACGAGGGCCACATGGAGACCATGCAGTTCCGCAAGGCCGCCGCGGCCCTGCGCGCCCTGTGGTCGGCGGGCAACTCCTACCTAGAGGAGAAGGCCCCCTGGCTGCAGATCAAGACCGACAAGGACGCCGCGGCCCTCACCCTGCGCACGGCGATGAACCTGGTCCACCTGTACGCGGTGGTCTCCGAGCCGCTGATCCCGGCCACGTCCGCCGCCATGCGCCAGGCCTTCTCCGTGCAGGACGACACGGCCACCTGGGTCACCCCCGACCAGGCCAAGGCCCTGACCTCGGTCCCCGCCGGCACCCCCTTCACGGTCCCCCCGGTCCTCTTCGCCAAGCTGACCGACGAGGACCTGGCGACGTACAAGGAGCGCTTCGGCGGCGAGGAGCAGTAGCGCCCGCACATCGTCCTGTCCCCGCCCGGCAAGTCGTCCGCACTGGATGCAGCCGGGCGGTGTCTTACCTATCCTGATGACGAGTCGGACAGGTGGGGGACGATGACGGCAACGGGGGAGACGAGGCCGGAAACGGCTTCGGTCCGCAAGGAATTCGCGTTAGAGCGGTACCGCTACATCCTGCAGCAGATCCACACGGTGAACGAGAACGCCCACCGCTTCCTCGCTCTCTACCAGACGCTCGCCACCGCACTCGCGACCGGCGCCGTCGCCCTCTTCGTGGGATACCGGAAGTGGGACATTCCCGCGGCCACCGCGCGCGGCGGTGTGATCGGGCTGCTCACCCTGACCACCGTGGTCGCCGCCTTCACCTGCACCCTGATCGTCGTCGGTGTCCTGTCCTGGCTCGACTACCGCAACGAAGAGTGCGACATCACCGACGAGTTGATCGGCCCGGACTTCCGCAAGCGTCCACGCCCCGGCAACTTCGTGCGCTGGTACGAGACATACGTACTGCTCTTCATCCTCGTCTCGGTGATCACGATGTGGGTGCTCGCCGGGTTCCTCCTCCTTCCAGCGATGAGGTGATCGTCCCCGGTGCCCGAGCACGGCTACACCAGCACCGTCCTGTGGCGGGACACCCTGGCCGCACGTCCGGACGACCCGCACGCCG
Source organism: Streptomyces sp. NPDC052107 (assembly GCF_040680215.1). NCBI lineage: Bacteria > Bacillati > Actinomycetota > Actinomycetes > Kitasatosporales > Streptomycetaceae > Streptomyces > Streptomyces sp. NPDC052107. Next base: position 2,870 of record NZ_JBFAWG010000040.1, on the reverse strand, counting down.
AACAGCGCGAGCGGCTGCGCCGGTCGTACCTGGAACTGCGCGAAACGGCGTCCGTGCTCCTCGCGGAGAACGCGCGCACCATGCCCCAGTTCACGGTGCACGACATCAGCCATGTGGACGCCCTTTGGGAGACGGCAGACCTGGTGTGCGGACACCAGGCCGTCCTGAACCCGGCCGAGGCCTACGTCCTGGGCTGCGCCTTCGTGCTGCACGACGCGGCCATGGGGGAGGCCGCATATGGGACGGGCGTCCGGGAGATGATGGGCGAGGCACGCTGGCGCGATCTGGTGTCGGTGACGTACTACCACCGGAAAGGACGCTGGCCCGAGCAGGAGGAACTGGACGAGCCGCCCGCCGAGATCGCGGAGACGTGCCGGACGACCGCCATCCGCGAGACGCACGCCGAGCAGGCGCGGCGCCTGGTGGATCAGTCCTGGCGGTCGAGCACCGGCAAGGACATCCACCTCATGGACGACGTCCAGCTGCGCGACGGCTACGGTCCGCTGATCGGGGATCTCGCGGCCAGCCACTGGTGGCCGGTGGACCGGCTCGCCGAGGAGTTCGGCGACCCGCGTGGCTCGCTCCCCTGGCAGCCGAGCGAGTGGACCGTCGAACCGCTCAAACTGGCCTGTGTCCTGCGGCTCGCCGACGCCACCCAGATCGACAGCCGCCGGGCTCCGACGTTCCTGTTCGCACTGCGCGACCCGCAGGGCGACGCCTACCGGCACTGGCGCTTCCAGGAACACATCAGCCGACCGGTGCTGGACCGTGACCGGGTCCGGTATTCCTCGCTGCGACCGTTCCTGCCCGCGGACGCCGGTTCCTGGTGGCTGGCGCTGGACTACCTCCGTGCCGTCGACCGCGAGCTGAAGGCGGTCGACGCACTCCTGCACGACCACCGGCGCGAACGGCTCGCGGCCCGCGCGGTCGCCGGGGTGGACGCACCCGAGCGGTTCGCACGGCACTTCCGGGTGCAGGGGTGGCGCCCCATCGACGCGACGGTCAAGGTCTCCGACGCCCCAGCCTTGGTCAAGAGCCTCGGGGGCGAGCAGTTGTACGGTGACCAGCCCGCGGTCGCGGTGCGCGAGCTGATCCAGAACGCCCAGGACGCCGTCCTGGCCCGCCAGGCGCTGCAACCCGGTTTCACGGACGGGCGCATCGAGGTCAAGCTGACTCGGACCGACAGCTCCTGGTGCCTGGAGGTCCGCGACAACGGCCTCGGCATGGACGAGGGCACCCTCATCCACGGCCTGCTCGACTTCGGCAAGAGCGGCTGGAGCTCCGCCGCCGTGCGCAATCGGCTTCCCGGACTGGCCGACGGCGGATTCACGCCCAGCGGGCGGTTCGGCATCGGATTCTTCTCCGTCTTCCTGCTCGGCGACGACGTGGAGCTGATCACCCGCCGCTACGACGCCGCCACCCAGGACGCCCGCCGCCTCGCCTTCGACGGCCCGTCCAACCGCCCGCTGCTGACACCGCTGCCCGCCCAGGGCTGGGTCCCGGAGGGCACGACGGTGCGCGTCACCCTGAAGAAGGGCGCCAACGACGTACGCGGTCTCCTCTACTACACGGAGGACGACCTGCTCGAGCAACTGGTGCAGCAGTTGGTCCACGAGAACGCCGTACCCATCCACATTTGGGAGCCTGGCGCGACGGAGCCGACGGTCCTCCCCCGCTTCTCGCTGGCCTCAGGAACGCCGGAGGAGGTCTTCGACCGCCTCTATCCGCCGGCCGCGACGGAGTACTGGACCGCCGGGGAGGAGAAGCAACGCCTCCAGACCCGCGAGGCCTTCGTCACGCGGGCCACCGAGCTGCTGGACGAACAAGGCCGACGCATCGGCTTGGCCTCGCTGTGGAACGACCTGTACTACCAGGGGCCTCGTTTCTACGCGGGAAACGTCACCGTCAACGGCTTTCACGCCGCCCAGTCGCATGCCTTCGCGGGCTATCTCGCGGGAAAAGCGAGCCGGGCTTCACGTGACAAGGCCGATCTGGTCGCCGACCAGGAGCAGGTACGCCAGTGGATGCGTACCCAGGAACAACAGCTGCGCCGTGCCGGGCTGCTGGACGACTCGCTGCAGTTGGAGCTGGCCTACACGCTGTACAGCGCGTACCAGGGCCTCCCCGACGACGTGGCCTTCGCCCTCACGGCAGAGGGCCTGCTCCGGGCGTCCGACGCGGTCGGCTGGGCCGAACAGCGGGAGGAGGTGTTCATGGCCTTCACCGGGACTTCCCTCGCTTGGGACGCCCGGCCTCCGAAGCTCTACGAGTACACATCGGGAGTTTCTCTGGAATTGCCCGAGGACTGGGTCTTCGTGTGCTCGAGCTATCCCGACCCACCACTGGCCCAGGTCTTCCCGGATGTGGAAAACCGCGACCCTGCCTACGAATCCGCGCGTCACCACACCCAGCTGAGCTGGCAGAAGCTGTGGTGGCGCCAGTCCAGCAATCTCCACGGCTTCTTTCTGCGTGCCGTGTGCCGCGCGTGGTCGTGCACGATGGAATCCCTGCTGGCGCCGGTCGAGGCCCGCAAGTGGTCGGACACCGGCCGGATCGGTGACGAGACCATCGGCCCGATCCCCGGCTACCTCCTACGCCGACCGGGCCGATGACCGGGTTACGGGCTACTTCAGGACCCCGGCCCCCGTCGTAGCCGTCAACTCCCCCGGCAGGTTCTTCGCCGGCGTCTCCAGCCCCGCCGTGAGCCCGGGTTCGACGTAATTCGGGGGCCCTGGAGGTTCTGCGGGCCTGAAAGTGCAGGTCACGGGGTTGGAGGTCGTTCCACGGCTCGGAAGTGCCTAGAGACGCGATTTTCGTAATTCTCCTGCGCTGGCCTGGGCACGGCTCATAGGGTCTGGAGTCGTGTACGT